>CANKNL010000024.1 GCA_947483345.1 Chitinophagaceae bacterium
CTTTGGTATTTTTCCTACACATCTGCTAACAGATGGTAAAAGTGAAATTATTTTTGATGGACTAAAAAACCCGTTTTACGCCGTCGACAGCCGCGATTACCAGGTTATAGAACCCAACCTTAAAAAATTGCATGCCATGGGTGCTTCCCTTTTAGCTATTGAAAAGGAAAGGCCACATGTGCCTTTTGAAAGAGCCGTTATGGCCATCAGGTTTAACGAGCATATGATTGGCACTCAGTTTCACCCCGAAGCAGATGCCATTGGTATGAGCCTTCACCTGCAAACTGAAGAAAAGAAAAAGACGGTTATCGAAAATTATGGTTTAGAAAAATGGCAATCGATGATTACCCATTTAAACGACCCCGAAAAGATCATGTGGACCTATGCCCATATACTCCCCAATTTTTTATTACATGCAGTGGAAAGCCTGCAGCCGGTAGAAGCTTAATGTATCAAATATTAAAGAAGGTATTTTATGATGACTGTAAAACAAATAAGCCTGTCGATTCTGTTAACCCTTTTCTTAAACTCCCTGAATGCCCAAATTATAAAACCGGTAGATTTATGGAATGGCACCGGTAAATTTATTTTAGGTTCGGCCAGGTCTGTCTATGGTTCAGATTTAAAATGGATTGGCGGAGATACATCAGGCATAAAAAAAAGTTATGGGTACGATTATATAAATCCAAAAACCGGGCCTGTATTTTTTAAGAATATTAAATATAAAACTATACGCCTGTATTTTGATGAAAGACATAAATTGTATTGGATAGAATTGACAGCCGTATACGATCAAACAGATTCGGCCAATTCATTAAAAAAAGCTGAAGAGGATACAAAAAACATGATGCTTTATTTAAAAGACAATCTCAAAAGCAAAGGAGAGGAAAAATATAATTACATGACCGAAAAATTCAAAGCGCTAAGCTACGAATGGAAAAAACAGAACAATATCATCACTTTTTCTGTTTTAGAAGGTAAAACCCCCGAGCATGAATTTGTGAATCTGACTATTTGGTTCAGTGCGCCACTGAATAAGCAATAAGCGATTAAAAGGCGCTTTTATTATAAAAATCTTTTATTTTCTTTTCTCGGCTTTACACTTTAGATTTGAAAAAAGATCCTGTTATGATACCTGCTTTGCGCCAAGCTTTTAATGATCGATTTACCAAAGAGAAATACGATGCCTATATGGATAAACTGGAGAACTTGCACCCAGGTTCTTTGGATTTTAGAAATGCAGAAACCCCTGTTTTTATTCCGGCCGGTTTTACAAAAAAAATGCTGGATACCTGTGAGGATATTATAGATGTAATTGTAGACCCCCAATTTATTAAACTTACCGATCGCAGCATTCCAGCCAATTTAAATGTTCCCAACGAAAGCAGCCATACCGAATTTTTGGTTTTCGATTTTGGCATCTGCGAAAATGATAATGCCGAACTGGAACCGCAGTTGATAGAAATGCAGGGCTTCCCTACCTTATTTGCTTTCCAGGCCTTTCATTCAGAATTAACAGCAGCCTATGCCGAATTACCGGATAATTTTTCACCCTATCTAAACGGCTATAATAAAGAAACGTATATCCAATTACTGAAAGAGATTATTGTGGGCGATCTGGATCCTGAAAACATCATTCTGCTGGAAATTTTTCCGGAGCAACAAAAAACCAGAATAGATTTTTATTGTACCGAAAAGCTGCTGGGTATAAAAACAGTTTGTCTTACCAAACTGATTGCCGAAGCTGACCAATTATTTTATGACAACAACGGCATAAAAACAGCTATCAAAAGAATTTATAACCGGGTTATTTTTGATGACCTGCAAAAGCAGGAAGGTCTTGGGGAAACCATTGATCTGTCTAAACCCTATCAGGTAGAATGGGCTCCACATCCCAATTGGTTTTACCGCATCAGTAAATTTACTTTGCCGTTTATTGAAAACCCCTATGTACCACAAACCTATTTTTTAAATGAGCTGAAACAAATGCCAGCCGACCTCGAAAATTATGTTTTAAAACCCTTGTTTTCGTTTGCAGGCATGGGCGTGATCATTGATGTTAGTCTGGCCGATATTGATGCCGTTAATGACCCCGAAAACTGGATCTTACAAAAGAAAGTAAAATATGCCGATGTGATTGAAACCCCCGATGGGCCTGCCAAAGCAGAGATACGCTTATTTTACTTTTGGAAAAAGGGATGGGATCGGCCAATTGCGGTACACAACCTGGCCAGGCTGAGTAAAGGAAAAATGATTGGCACCCGTTACAATAAAAATAAAGAATGGGTTGGTGGCAATGTGGCTTTTTTTGAAACGTGAGGCTTTGTGGTCATATAAGTGTTTTGTACCTGTTGAATGACTAATTTTTCAATACCCGGTAATCCATCTTAACTTATTTATGCACTCGGATAAAAATAAAATAAACGAAAAATGAAAAACGGCATAACCCGATTTGATTTTCACCTTAATCTATTACAGGAACTTCTTGTAAAGTCTTCCAAACAAAAAAATCCGGCATTATGGCTATACCAGAATAATGCACGTACCCCTTTATTTATGCTGGAGGGGCTGTGTAAATTATATGCCGGCATTCACAATAAAAAGAAATTTAAAAAACTAAAAGAACATGTTAAACTACTGGAAGACGCTATCGGCCAAATTGATTATTACGATGCTTTTGCAAAAGAATTTATGGCCAATAAAAAAATGCCTCAGCCTATAACGAATTACCTACTGGCACAAAGCAGGGAAAAAATACAGAGCCTTAATGAAATTTTACTCGAACACCAATGGCTGGGAGAGGATTATAGTCGCATAGCTAAGATCAGAAAAAAATTGGCAAAAGCAGATTGGCAAAATGAAAAAGAAGATATTGAAAGCATCCACCAGTTTTATATAACAGCGATAAATCAAGTACTTGAATTTATTAATCAAAAAGATTTTCATTTTACCAATGTAGAAAAAGACCTGCATGAATTCAGAAGAATGATACGCTGGCTCAGTATATATCCACAGGCATTACGGGGCTGTATTCAACTTAACCAATCAAAATCAGTTACAGCAAAATTCCTGTCGAAATATTTAACCAAAGCCATTACCGGCTCAGCCTATAATGTGATGCCCGATGCAGGGGATCAAAAACAATTTTTATTACTGGATAAAAACCGGTTCTATGCCCTGAGTTGGCTGATTGCAGAACTGGGTAATTTAAAAGATAGCGGCCTTAAGACGGAGGTGATAAAAGAAGCGTTAATGCAAACATCCAAAATCACGGAACAGGGTGCCCTTGCAAAAGCGTATAAACTGAGCGGCCGCGGCCATCAAACCCTACAACAGGTATTAACGGCATCTGAAAATTTATGCAGGACCTTTTGTAAAGAAAAAAATCTGGAGACGTTGATAACAGGCGTAGCAGCAGTTAAAAAATAAATTACTGTACCAGACTTTTTACTTTATCAAACAACGCCTTTCCTTCAAGATTGATGGCTACGATTTTTCCAGACCTATCCAACAAAAAATTAGTGGGTAACTGGTCAACAAAATAACGTTCTGCCACTGGCGATTGCCAGCCTTTACCATCAACCACCAGTGTATAGGTTAACCTGTCTTTTTTTATGGCTCTTAGCCAGGCCTCTTTTTTTACATCCAGCGAAACGGCAAAAACTTCAAATCCCTTTGCCTTATACTTTTTGTATAGTTTCTCTACATACGGATTGGCAGCCCTGCAGGGTGCACACCAGCTTGCCCAAAAATCTATCAGTATTACTTTACCATTAAAAGAAGACAGGTTAATAATACTATCTTTTGTATCTGAAAGTGAAATTTCCGGTACAGCTCCACCAATTTGCAATTGTGCCTTACCCGGCAAGCTAACCAACAGCAAAATAAAAACGGGAATCAGTCTTTTCATCTGCAGCAATTTTTTTTTATAAACAATGATAGTATAAACAAAAGTGTTTTTTTCAAGCTCTGAAATTATTGAATAAAAAATATTTTACAATACTACATTTATTTGATGGTAAACCTTAGTCCGCCATAAAACATACGCCCACTTACAGGCCCCCAAACCATCGACGCATCAAAATAATTGCTGAATGGCTGATCGGCTGCTACGATTACCTGTTGCTGATAATAATTCGCCATATTCTCTACACCAATATAAACATCAAAAGGAAATTTACTGCCAAATGTTTTAGACAGCTGGGTATTCATCAACAAAAACTGTGGTGAAGATGCCGGCAACTGATACGCCGGTATATTTGCCTTTGTATCTGGCAATCGTTTTTTACCGTTAAATGTTATGGTGTAATCAAACTTAAACCCATGTGTAGCATAAGCCAGATTTGCAAAGGCTCTATGTTTTGCTATTAATGGCCTGGTTGTTAATTGGCCGCTATAAGTGGCCTTTACATCAAAAAAACGGTAGGCCAGCCGTATTTCGAATTTCTTTATCGGTTCAATATTTAACTCGGCCTGAAAACTATTGGAATAAGACTTCCCCTGTAAATTATAAAATCTAACTTCTCTCGGATTTTCCATGTCTACCACAACCTGGTTGGTAAAATCATTTCTAAAATAATCTACAGTAAACAAAGCGTCGTTATTAAAAAGCCTGAATTTCTGGTCAATGCTCAGGCCCTTGTTCCAGGCCACTTCTGGATTAAATCCATAAGCTTTACCGGAACCGGCAGCAATCATATTTACCTGCCTTGCGCTTGCAAATACACTGGTATTTTCGGCAAATATATTGGCTGTGCGTTGCCCTCTACCTGCACTGGCACGCAGTATGGTGCCTTTAAAAGGCTCGTACCTGATATTTAACCGGGGCGTAGCAAAAAAGCCGAACAAATTATTATGGTCGGCCCGTAAACCCACAACAGCAGAAAATTTATCATTGGGCGCAAATGTATATTCTCCAAAAATGCCAGGCACTATTTCTGTACGTTTATAATTGCTTAATTTAAAATCTTCATTGGTTTTGTCGTAAACAAAACTTAGTCCGGTTCTGAATTTATGTACCGTTGTATGGATAATGGATTGATAAATTAAATTACTGTAAAAGGTCTGCTCTTTTGCATGATAAGCCGTTAATCCAAAATAGGAACCTTGCCGGTGACTGATAGCGGCCAACTGTAACCCAATACTTTTATACTTTTTTTCCGGAAACAAATAACCAATTTTTGCAAAAGCTTCATACCGCTCTGTATTAATGCCAAGCCCATATTTATTGGTTGTGTTTTTATCTGATGCAGGATTAAAACTAACTTCTCCCCCTGTTCTTTTATCATTTAAAATCTTTAGCCCAAACTGTAGCATCGCGCCTTTACTATTATCAAACATATAGCGATTTACCAAACTAAAGCTGTTACCCGTTGGCAAATCACGAAACCCGTCTTTATTAAAATCCAGTTTTTTGTTGGTTAAAAAATCATCATGTACCAATAAACCTGCAGACCAGTTTTTATTTATTTTTTTAGACAGATTGAGATTAAGATCTGTTTTACCGTAATCATTTATATACAAATTGGCCAGTAATTTTTCGCTGTTTTCCGGTTTCTTTAGCTCCACATTTATTTGTCCGGCGATACTTTCATAACCATTCGCAACCGATCCAACACCTTTGGTTAATTGAATGGATTCAATCCATGGACCGGCAATGGAATTTAATCCCAATGGCGTTGCAATACCTCTGGGGCCAGGTAAATTCTCCACAGTAAGTTGTGTATAGTTTCCACTTAAACCCAATAGCTGAATTTGCTTTGAACCGGTTACGGCATCGTTGTAAGAGACATCCACAGATGGGTTGGTTTCAAAACTTTCGCTTAGATTACAGCAAGCTGCTTTAAGCAACTCTTTACCCGTAATGGTTTGTGTTCGGATCGGGCTTAAATTATTGACATAAACAGACCGTTGCCTTGAGGTAACCGTTACTTCTTTTAATTGTTTTTTAGAAGCCAGTATAATCTTCACCTCTCCTATTGTTTTAACCTCCAGGGTATCTGATTGATAACCGGCATAACTAACCACCAGTCTACTGTTTGTGCCATCCTGTTTGATACTAAACACGCCTGTACTATCTGTTAAAACGCCATCGTTTGTCCCTAACCAGAATACACTTGCATGTGACAGTGCTTTAAATTTTCCTTTAACATCCTCCTCTAATACAATGCCCTTGATGTTAGCTGAATTTTGTATTGTCCCCATACCTTGTAGGGCTTTAAAAGAAGAATCCAATGTGATTTTTATGTCCTGCAGTTGGGTAGCCTCAGCATCATGATCAATTTCATTTTTCAAAGCTGCCATATCGCGGTAAAGACAGCATTTTGGCAAAGCGCTGTACACGCCATTTTTAGATTTTTTATTCTCCAGGTCATGGCCAACAGCTACAATTCTGTTTTCAATTTTATCTAAAGAAATTTGACCGGGATTGTAAACCAATACAAGTTGTTTTGATTCGATGTCCCATGAGGCCGTTCTAACACCTTTAACCTTTAATGCATTTTCAATTCGGTCTTTACATTGAATACAGGCTCCGTAAACTTTAAAAGTGATGCTGGTATCTGCAGTTGTTGTTTTTACATTTTGCGAATAAGCAACCGGGCCCAAAATGACCAGAAAAAACAGCAACAAATATTTTACTGATTTCATAATAATACTTTAAATATTAAATAACCAAAACCTCATAAACCGGCGCCCCTTCTGATTTTTTAACATGTAAATAAACCGGGCACAACAAATACAGTTGCAGATTATAAGTAATCTGCAACTGCTGAGTTCTTGAGATAGTTAGTGACTAATGATAAATAGAAAAGCTTATTGCTTCACTTTTAAACTCATCCCACATTTAGAACAAGCGCCGGCCTTATCGCTTTTTTCTTCCGGATGCATAGGGCAGCTGTACGTCTTCACCTGGTCTTGTTTGGTCTTTGTAAGATTCATACCGCATTTACTGCAAGACATCGGACCATCACCGGTAACATCGGGGTGCATGGGACAACTGTACATCTTCACTTGGTCCTGTTTTGTTTTAGTAAGATCCATACCACATTTACTGCATGAAGCAGGGCTATTACTTGTCACATCAGGATGCATAGGGCAGGCATAAGATGCAGTGGCTGAAGAAGCTGCTTTTCTCTCGTACTTGCAGCAGCCTGGTAAATTTTCGTAAGCACTGTTATCTCCGGTAAAATCCTGTGTATCATATCCCGCTTTGGCAATGGCCTCCTGAATTTTATCAGATGAGGTTTTAGCAGCAGCATAAGTTACTTTAAGTTCCTTACTGTCTTCATTCCATTTTGCAGTTTTTGCACCTGCGGTTTTAGCTGCTTTTTCAATAGTGGTTTTACACATCCCGCAGTTGCCCCATACTTTTATGGTTTCGTTATTTGCCGTTTGTGCGGTTGTTATATTGATGCTACATAGGTTAATGACTATGGCAGCTACTAATGATAATAATTTCATTGTAAATAAATTTTGATGTTGAAAAAATAAATTATGCAAATAGCATATTGCACCCGTAAATATCTTTACCGGTGAACACATTCAAAATGAATTCTAAATTCTAAAAATACAATGTAATATACGGGCCTCGGGTGCTGTATAATCTGGTGGGATATAATTATTAACTGCAATTAGAGCAGCTTCGACAGACATTGTTTTATTATATAAATTCGTATTATCAAAAACAGCATAAGAAGTTGCTGCCAGATTAATGTCGTTTGTGGCTACCTTATGCGAATCACTTATCTTATAAAATTTAAACTCATCATGACAGCATCCCGAATTTTTTTCTGTCATGCCGCATTTACCACAGGTATCACTTGATGCTCCATATAATTCTATGCCGGCCTTATCGCCCATACAATAATGCAGTTCCATGGCAATGCCCGAAGAAACCGCCATGTACACAATTGCTAATATGCCGATATAGATTTTTTTCATCTGCCTTACAAAATTACAACAGATTCAGACATCAGCAAGTAATAATTGGCAACAGGCCATAATTTAACATCTATAGGCCCTATTTAGAGCAGGCTGTAATGACTACCGCATTTTAATTTGAGTTTTTACGGCTCTTGAATTAGACTTAATTCACAAATCCCCATTGAATTCCAAATCTAAACATAAAACCCTGTGTTGGATAATGCGCAGCGGCAAAATTATTATTGGTAAATCCAAAACCATTGGAAAAACTGACTGTATTGAGGTTTTCGGCACGTATAAATGTAGTAAACGATTTAATTCGAAAATGAAAGAAAGCTGTAATATCAGGTAGATTTTTTAAAGTAAATGTATCCTGCACGGTAAACTGTCCCATTACAGGCGAATAATTATAAGCTTTAAATGGTGTAAAATAACGAAGTTCCAGACCGGTACTTAAGTTCAGATTTTTAAAGAATACCCCTTCATAGGCGATGCGGTTCCGGGTAAACAATAAGGGCACTTTTACGGGGGCGCTGCCATCAGTTTGTTGAAAGGTTAATTCGGAATAGAGGTTCCAGTGTTTTACTAATTTTATTTTTTTAGACACATAAAGTTGCAAAAGATTGATAACCTTACTGCTTTGTGCCGTTTTATAATAACCGGTAAAATAAGCCAGGTTGGTAATGAGATGATTTTTAAACCCCAGATTTACAAAACGGTTATTGGCATCTGCTCCAAAAGAGATAATATTTTCTTTTTTAGGCAGACCCGAATTGTTGAAATTAAAATTTGATGACTGATCAAATATGAATGAAGGCGATCTGTTCACATTTTTAAAGAACAGGCGTATGTCGCCTAATGTATTATTGATATGCCTGGCTATTGTGACATAAGCACTGTAATCTCCGCTGTTTAAGCCATTTACATAAAACTCTCCTTTAGCCAAAACATCCCATAGTTTGTTCCGTGTTTTATTACGGTACTCGGCATGAACAATAAAATTGTAAAATGTTTTTGTCCCGGAATTAATGACCCGCTTGATATTTTCCAATTTAATACCAGCAGCAATGAACTGGCCTGAATTTTTTGTATCCGGAAACTGAAGCAATGTAAAATCATTGCTCATCACCGACCATTTTTCACGAACATAAAAACTGTCTTTCCCAAATTTAACAATGGTATCATACCAGTTTTTATAAATGGCAGAATCGGCCTGGTCATCCTTATACAAATAATTATAGGTACTGTATGTAAAACTATGTTGAGCTCTTAATTTTGGATAAAACAAATATTCGGTTGTGGAATCATTAACTGCAACAGAATCTTTTTTTCCGATATCGTAGGTTTGGCGAAAAAAAACGGTAAAATCCTTAGCAATATTTCCTGTATTGATATTTGACTGGAAAGGATTGGGTGCATAATTGCTGGCATTGCCTAAATTAACCGGTACCGAAAAACGTTTTTTATAATTAGGATCTTGCAAAACAGAATCGTACATAATGCCCCCATTCTCCGAATTTTTTATGGTATTGCCTAATACAATAAAAAATGCCGCATATCTTTTCCGCTTACCCTGGTAATTACTGAACAGGCGATAACTTTTATGGTTGGTATTTTGTGTTACAAAAAAACCCGGTGCGCTAATTAAACGGTAATCAAATCCAAAACTCCAGTTAGGCTTGGGGGATTGTGTATGAAAGGCCTTGATGATCTGTTCTTTACCCGAAGCCAATTGATAACTCAGTTGCGAAAAAGGTCTGTTGGTCTTATAAAATTTAGATTCTTCTAAAGTATACCGATAAATATCAAATGCATGAAAACCTGCATCCCATCCGGGTTTGGCATTGGGTTTATAAATCAAGGAAACTGCTGCTGCACCATTATTACCCAAATACAGGTATGCCGATGGTATAGGAAAATAGTTGTCGAAATTATTAATCGACGAATCGTAAGGTGTACTTCGGATTGAATCAAGATACTTATAAGTGATCCCTATCGAATCCTTTTTATCGTCTCGGTGTTCAAAACCGATGGTATCTTTTCTTCCGGAAGATATATTCCCCATCCCTTTAATTCTGCCACCTATTTGATTGAGTACATCAGGTTCCTGTGCATAAGAAAACTGAAAACAAAAAACCAGTATAATCAGGGCAACTATTTGTTTCATCGATTTGTACTTATAGTTGTGCAATGAGTTCGCAAATTAAAATCTTAAAGTTAGGTTCAGCATCTTTGGCAGCCTGCAAAACTTCTTCATGGGTTATTACGGTATCATCTTCCCGGATGCCCACATCTGTAATCACACTCATTGCAAATACCGGTAAGCCCATGTGAACGGCTGTGATAACTTCCTGTACAGTACTCATACCTACCGCATCGCCACCCAATGTAAGAATCATTTTATATTCGGCACGTGTTTCAAAAGTGGGGCCGGTTACAGCAACATAAACCCCTTCTTTAAGTTTAATATTTTTTTCTGCAGCGATGGCTTTTACTTTATTAATCAGGTGTTTTTTATAGGGTTCGCTCATGTCTGGAAACCGGGGGCCCAATTCTTTATAATTTTTGCCGATTAGCGGATTGGGCGACAACTGGCTGATATGATCGGTTATGATCATTAAATCGCCAACCTTAAAGTTGGGATTAACAGCGCCCGCAGCATTGCTAACGAGTAAAGTATCAATACCTAAAAACTTTAAAACCCGTATTGGAAAAACGATCTGCTCTGATGAATAACCTTCATAATAATGAAACCGGCCTGCCATAGCAACTATTTTCTTACCTGCAAGCTCACCAAAAATCAATTTTCCACTATGCCCTTCTACCGTACTTACAGGAAAGTGGGGTATATCTTTATAGGGAATTTCTTTTTCTATATTTATCTCATTAACAAAACTACCCAGTCCACTCCCCAAAACAATTCCTAATGCCGGTTTTTCATTGTATATTTTTTTAATAAAATCAACAGCTTCGGCAATTTTCTGCAACATATTAATATCAGTTTAAGGCGGCAAAGGTAAGGTAAGAATTTGTTAAAGGAATGCGTAACTCATCAGGTTTCAGTGCTGCCATTTTATTCCAGGGCCTTGCTCTTACATCCCATTTTATCTAAGGGGATTGAATTATGGACCAAAAACCGGTGTATGCTTATTCCATAACTTCAAACTGAAAACACTTTCTTATCTTCGCAAAAATTTCCCATATGAATCTTCACGAATACCAGGCTAAGGAATTATTAAAAAAGTATGATGTCCCTGTACAGGAAGGCATTCCCTGCAATACGCCGGGCGAAGCCGAGCAGGCTTATAAACAAATTCATACCCAATATAGCAGCAATTTTGCAGTTGTAAAAGCACAAATTCATGCCGGTGGTCGTGGTAAAGGGAAAATTGCAGGTAGCGAACAACGCGGCGTAGCTGTAGGTAAAACGGCAGAAGACGTTTTACAAATAGCAAAAAATATTTTAGGTGGCACACTGGTAACTATACAAACCGGTGAAGGCGGTAAATTGGTGAGTAAAGTGTTGGTGGCACAGGATGTTTACTATGATGGCCCAAATCCGGTAAAAGAATTCTATTTGTCGATATTATTAGACCGAACCAAAGGGCAGCATGTGATCATGTACAGTACCGAAGGCGGCATGAATATTGAAGATGTGGCCCATAATACACCGGAAAAAATATTTAAAGAATGGGTTTACCCAGGTGGTAACCTCGAACCTTTTCAGGCCAGGAAAATTGCTTTTAATTTAGGCCTCAGTGGTGTAGCTTTTAAAAACTGTATCAAGTTTGTCACCAATCTGTACAATGCTTATGTAGGTTTGGATTGCGGGATGCTGGAAATTAATCCGCTTTTTAAAACCAGCGATGATAAAATTATTGCCGTTGATTGTAAGATGAATATTGATGACAATGCATTAATGCGTCATGCGTCAATTGCTTCTTTAAGAGACATCAGCGAAGAAGACCCAACTGAGGTAGAAGCCGGACAATATAATTTGAACTTTGTAAAATTAGATGGCAATGTAGGGTGTATGGTAAATGGTGCCGGACTGGCCATGGCAACCATGGATATGATCAAACTGAGTGGTGGCGAACCGGCTAATTTTTTAGATGTAGGTGGCACGGCCAATGCACAAACGGTAGAAGCCGGATTTAGAATTATTTTAAAAGACACCAAAGTAAAAGCCATATTAATCAATATTTTTGGTGGTATTGTACGCTGCGACCGGGTTGCACAGGGTGTTATTGATGCTTATCGTTCTATTGGCAATATCACCATTCCGATCATCGTGAGATTACAGGGAACCAATGCCGATGTGGCCAAAAAACTGATTGACGAAAGCGGTTTAAAAGTGCAAAGTGCCATTCAGCTAAGTGAAGCAGCAGAGTTAGTGAATAAAGCTGTGGCCTGATAGCAAAAACTAATATCTTTTATCCCATCGGCAGTTTTGCAGATGGGATTTTTTGTTTAAAAAAAATTAATTTACATACCTCAATTAAAAAATATGCTTGAACTAATCTTCTCCCCTTTTCCGGAAATAAAAACAGAAAGGCTTTTACTGAGAAGAATGACAGATGCCGATGCCCCCGAAATATTTTATTTAAGATCGAATGACATCGTGATGAAATACATTGACCGTGAAAAGCCGAAATCATTGGAAGAAGCGCTTACTTTTATTCAAAATGTAAATTCAAATATTGATAAAAATGAGTGCGTGATGTGGGCCATAGCCTTAAGGGACAACCCCGGCAATTTGATAGGTAACATTGGTTTCTGGAGAATCATCAATAAACATTACCGGTCAGAGATTGGCTATATGCTGCATCCTGATTTTTGGGGTAAAGGAATCATGAAAGAAGCCTTAATGGCGGCCATTGATTTTGGTTTTACCGAAATGAATCTGCATAGCATTGAAGCCCATATCAATCCGGAGAATACAGCATCGGGTATCCTTTTGGAAAAAACCGGTTTTATTAGAGAGGCCTATTTTAAAGAAGATTTTTATTTCAGAGGTAAATTTATTGACACGGCTGTTTATACGTTGCTGGAGAAATAGCCTGTTTGCCTGCCTTTATTCTTTGGTCATTCTATAACTAAAACAACACCCATTTACTTTTGTATGAATAACACGCTGTCAACAATAATTAAAAAGGTTTCTTTAATATCGATACATTAACCCATGCAAAATCTTACTATAAGAACCATACAGCCAGGTGATAATATTGCTTTGGCCAAAATCATCAGGGATACTTTAACCGAATTTAATGCCAATAAACCCGGCACGGTTTATTTTGATGACACAACCGATCATTTATCAGACGTTTTTCATATAAAAAACAGTATTTATTTTGTAGCAGAAGTAGACGGGGAAATGGCTGGGGGCTGTGGCATTTATCCAACCCCAAATCTGCCTGCTGATACCTGCGAACTGGTAAAACTTTATTTAGCATCGCACGCCAGGGGCAAAGGCATCGGTAAATTATTGATGGAAAAATGTATCACTGCAGCAAAATCAATGGGCTATAAAAGAATTTATTTAGAAACCATGCCTGAACTAACCATAGCCATACCGATGTATGAAAAATTCGGGTTTACCTATTTATCAGCGGCGCAGGGTAATAGCGGACATACCGGTTGTGATGTGTGGATGCTAAAAGAGCTGGTTTAAAAAATCATAATGGTTGCACTTCATACATGGCATTAAACAGGAAAAATCGGCCTGTCTTAACTTCTACGCATTTAAATCGCTTTCTGATTTTTTCGCCCTTTTTAAAAACCCTTCCACCCTTAATAACAAACAACGCCCCTTCTGCTAATTGCTCAACCAACTGTAATCCCACCTCTTTTTTATCATAATGATGTAATACCCTTAATAGCTTTTCATCACCACAACTGCTGGCAGCCGGATTTTTCAAAGTGTTCAACAAAGCCTTTTCAATATCAGGTGGAAATATTTTTTTCAATATAAACTTAGCCAGTATTTTACCAAATTCATCTTTCCATTCTCGGCCATGAGCCTGAACCCGGTGGCCAAATTTTTCATAGGTGAACAGATGAGCCAGTTCATGCAATAGCGTGATGAGAAAAGCATATGTATTCAGGTTACCGTTAACGCTTATCCGATGATTTTTATCGGAGTGTGCATGCCGGTAATCGCCTAAAATACTTTGCCGTTTTCGGCTGATGGTAAGATGAACCTGGTAATGCTGCAGATAGTACAGCACATCTTCAAAACTGCCAGCCGGTAAATAAGATTGTAACTGAAAAAGAGGTGCTTCCTGTTTAGGCATGCTTAGTTTTATTCAGCTTCATAATGGTCCTGACTTCCACCACCAGGTAAACAATATAAATGACCATGGACGCATATACAGCGGGTTTGTTAAATGCCGTTCCACTCACAAAATAATAAGCCATTACAGCTATTACACAAGCAAATACCTTAATCAGCATGCTACCCATAACCTGGCGAATAAAAACATTAGGGTTGCTGTTATACATCGCCAGATATTGAATGCGAAAAACAAAAAGACTCACTAAAAAAAATAAGCAGTTACCGCCCATCACTATAATATAAGCAATACCCTGTTGAGCATATATAAAATTGGCTGATAAAATAATAGCTGATAAAATAAAAAAAGTAATAAATAATGGAAGTACAACTTTAAAACTAAAACTCATGGCCGATTTTTTATTGGTTTACCGCATTCACCACCACCTTATTTAACTCAACAACATTGGCTCCCATATGACAGTTTCCATTAAAAATGGCCGTTGGTTCTACCTGCAGTTTTCCTGCATATATATCACCTTGCACATGGGCTTTACCATGCAGGTATAAAAGTTCCTGTATCTTAACGGTACCGGTAACATGCCCCATAATATCAGCCTGCATACATTCTATATCGCCTTCCAAAATGGCATCCGTACCAATAATAATTTTAGCTTTGCCCTTCAGATTACCTTTTAAAGTGCCATCTATCCGGATATCGCCATTACTTTCCAAATCGCCGGTAATGATTGTACCTGCACCTATCATGGTACTCGCATTGGTTGAAGCGGCATCAAAAGATGACTTAGTTTTTGAATTAAACATATCCGATAAATTTAAATTACAAATTATTCCGCCTGATTTTCCACTTTGGGTAATGTTAACTTATTAGTGTCCAAAACAGGCACATTCCCATTTAATACCTTATGCAGATCATCATAATATTGCTGTTTGTACTGCAAAGCCTGTTCCATCGAGTCCGTTCTTATTTTCAGTAGTTTATATTCCCTCATCTGCCTGGCATTTCCATATCCGGTACCCGGCAAATAATATTTTAATGGCGTAAATACAAGCAAAGCAATAATTAAGCCAACCAAAACAACAAATACGGTACTCAAAAACACATACACACTCAACCGGCTGAGTTTAAACTTAATCACCTCTTCGTAGGTATCTTCATTCATAACCACCAGCCTGTAACGGTTTTGCAAACGTTTTAATGTGCTGTTGGCATCCAATTTTGACATGCTGCTTTTTGAACCTTAAAAGTAAGTAATGCAGATGGAAAAGCAATCTAAAAAAGGGTAAAAACAGGTATTCTTCAAAATTTTTACCACCCACCAAAACTTTAAAGCTGCAACAGCTTCTTAAAAAAACATTAAAGTAATTTAAATCAGGCTGATTATCTGTACTAATTACCAAAAATAACCGATATTTAGCCCAGTTTTTTAACCTTTTGATTCATGCTGAAGAGAACGCTATACCCGTTATTTATTTTTTTGATATTATCCGGGCTTACAATTCCGGTTTTAGCTCAACCTACATGGACCATCGATCCGTTTGGCAAGCAAAAAAAGCCTGAAAAATTTGAGAACAGAAAATTAGGATCAGAGAAAACAGCTGATAAAAAATTTAATGTCCCCCGGAATGTTTATCAAAATAACATCACACATTACAATTATTATTTTAATGCCAATAATAGGGTTAACGCTGTAATTGAAAGGGCCAAACTTGCACAGAAAGATGAATTTTCGAACCTGCTGGCTTTTTATCCCTATACTTTTGAAAGTACGGCAAGCCAAAAATCAGAACTTGATTCTGTGATCTACACATCTACCGCGGGCATTTTATTACATGATTTGCGTAACGACTGGGTTGACAACATGTATTTATTGATTGGCAAAGCCTATTTCTACCGTAAAGATTTTGACTCTGCTTTAATGACCTTTCAATTTATTAATTACAACCTTTTTCCGCGTAAAAGAAAGAATGATAACGATGACCGGATCATGGGCTCCAACACTACGTCTATAGCCAATAAAGAAAAAAGAAATATTTTACAAAAACTCACCGCCTTGCCACCCAGCCGAAATGATGCGATCATCTGGTTGGCCCGTACCTTAATTGAACAAAATGAATTTGCCGAATCAGGTGGCTTGATCAATACTTTACAAGTTGATCAAAACTTACCAAAAAGATTACGTAATGATTTGGCAGAAGTAACCGCTTACTGGTTTTTTAAACAAGGCATTTACGACAGTACTGCCAAACATCTTGAAAATGCTTTAAGCACTGCCGATAATAAACAGGATCAATCACGATGGGAATTTTTATTGGCACAACTATATGAATTAACTGGTCAGTATGATAAAGCCTCCCTATTTTACACCAAATCTTCCAGGCATACTGTTGACCCTTTAATGGATATCCATGCCAGACTTAATGATGCCAAAATGCTGAGAGGCACCAACCCAAAAGAATTAGATAAAGCCATCAACAACCTGGCAAAAATGGGACGACGGGATAAATTTGAAGCCTATCGCGAAATCGTTTATTTTTCTGCTGGCGAACTGTCTTTACAAAAACCTGATACCAATTCTGCCATACTCTTTTTTAATAAAAGCCTGAAGTATAATCAAGACAATATTAATTATAAAAACAGGGCATACCTCGAACTGGGAGATATTGCTTATAACCGCAAACAATACCGGCTGTCTGCAGCCATGTACGACAGTTTACAAACAGGCACCGATTCTCTTTTAAATATCCGTATTGCTAAAATACAGGAAAGAAAAACAGCTTTAATTAAAATTGCTACGGCCATAAGTCTCATTGAAAGAGAAGACAGTTTACAGCGAATAGCTATTTTACCTGCGGCCGAAAGAGAAGCGTACATTAAAAAATTAGTACGCAAACTCCGAAAAGAAAAAGGGTATAAAGACGACGCCGGCTCAGGAAGTCAAACGGCTCCTTTTGACAATAGCGGAAACCAGCAGCCGATTGATCTGTTTGTATCCAACAACAATAAGGGTGACTGGTATTTCAATAACAACTCAGTAAAATCAAGAGGCTTTAGTGAGTTTAAAACTAAATGGGGCAACCGAACCAATCTGGATAACTGGCGCCGCAAAGCCGCTATTGAAACTGTAATTAAAAATCCGGGGCAGGTTGGAGATACTAAATCCGGAGACGTTGATCAGAAGGACAAAGGTAAAAATACCAATGCACAACCAGAAGAAATCAGTTACGAATTACTGGAAAAGGATTTGCCATTGACCGAAGAAAAATTAAATGCCAGCAATGAACTCATTGCAATTAATCTGATCGAACTGGCTAAAGGCTATCAAAATGATTTGGAAGAATACCAGTTGGCTGCAGATACTTATGAAGCTTATTTAACCCGCTTCCCTACTCGTTTACTGGAAGGAGATGTTTATTTAAACCTGTATTTCTGTTATTCAAAACTTGGCCTTAAAATCAAGGCTGATTATTATAAGGATTTACTTAATGGTAAATTTGCCAATACGGTTTCCGGACAAAAGCTGAATAATCCATCTGCTTTAGATCCCAAATTAAAAAATCCCGAAGCGACAACACTGTACGACCATATTTACAATCTCTTTATTGAAGGTGATTTTGATAAAGCCATGTTGGAAAAGAAAAAAGCCGACAGTCTCTATGGTGTAAATTACTGGACGCCACAATTACTTTATATCGAAGCTTTACAGCATGTAAAAAACAGGGATGACAGTACAGC
>CANKNL010000025.1 GCA_947483345.1 Chitinophagaceae bacterium
AAAATTCATTACCTTAAATTTACGTTGCCGGTAATCATAAAAAATATTGACGAACAACTGCAGAAAATATTAACTGTTGATGAAAAACCTGATTGAATTAGAAGATTTTTATTACAACGAACAGGGGTTGATTGTGTTTACCGCCGGTTATCATGTAAGCAGAGGCTATTGCTGCGGCAATGGATGTACGCACTGTCCATTTGAATACATCAATGTTCCCGAGTCAAAACAAACTGAATACTTATCTTTAATATCTCATGGCAAAGAAAATAATTAACCAACAGATTATTACACGTCAATTAAAATTGGCAAAAACAGAAACCGCAAAAAGTACTATAAAGGAATATCATTTTTTTGCCGATGTGTATGATGTAGTTAGACAGATTCCTAAGGGTAAAGTAACATCATACGGTGCTGTTGCAGCATACCTGGGTACCAAATTAAGTGCCCGTATGGTGGGTTGGGCAATGCATGCAGCGCATACGGCCAAACCAAAAGTACCTGCCCAACGGGTTGTAAACAGAAATGGCATGCTTACCGGTAAACATCATTTTGCCACCCCAACGGCCATGGAAGAATTATTGAAAAAAGACGGCGTAACCGTTAAAAATGATACGGTAGTTGATTTTAAAACCCGTTTTTGGAATCCGTGCGACGCATTGGCTTTATAATTTACACAACAAACTCCATTTTAATGCCTACTTTACCATATCGGCATTTATAAAGACCGTTTTTATGAGCACTACTTTACTTACAGGCCATGTTACTTTCGTAAATCACGAGAAAAAATATATCATCATCGAATATGAAGAAAACGGAAAAAAGAAGGTGGTGCATGGATCTGTTGATGACAAACAACAGCAAAAGTGGATAGATAAAAAGCTGATTAAAAAAAAGCATTTATTTCATATAGGAGACACCGTTAGCTTTACGTCGGGCTTATCAGACCGCGGAGACAGGATGACGGCCTCATCTATTCAGTACCTGTACAATACCGCTTTGGATGTACTGATTAACAAAGCCGCTACAGAGAATAATTTTATTGGCTATTTAAAAGTGATTGATGACAACTATTTTGTAAAGGAGATCGACAGTTATTTGTTTTTCCCCGTACCCATGTCGCCCTGGCAAATAAAACCTACCGACACCGAATTAAATGAAGCGGTAACATTTGCACTCGAAAACCTGGATAAAAAAGAAAAAATAACGGCTAAGTTGTATAACAATAAATATATACCGGCATTTTATACAGCAGTAAAATTAAATAAAACCAATACCCCTGTTGATGCCACCGTTTATAAAGTAACCCCACATGGTATTTATTTAAACCTGATCGACGATAAAATACAGGTTAAACTGCCCTTTAAAGAAGGCGTACAGGTAAATGATATTGTACCCGTTAAAATCGTTTATTTAAGTCCGGCGAAAATTATTGCAGAAGCCTTATAATGCATCGAGTTCGGCAGAGCTTAAATTAAGTTGCAGGGTTATTTTATTTTTGTCGGGTACCAACAGGGCAAAATACATGATTAATACTGCAGCCAGGGCCAAAAAGGCATAATGGCCTGTAACTAATAAACAGATTCCGCAAACCAAAACCCCGGCTTCTGCCAATCCCCACTGAAGTATACACATAGACCGGTATGTCAGCAGTTTTTCTTTAGCCGCTGTATTGGTATCTGCTTGTAGTATTAAAAGTTTTTTCTTAAACAGGCTGTTTCCGATAAAAAGGGTTGCTGCAGAAAATACAACAGCAATAACCTGTATTGTTTTTTCATATTCAACAAGTATTGGTAACATGGCTTTACGGTATACCAAATAAAATATAACCGCTGTAAATAAGAGTTGCCCGGCAAGCATGGCCAGGTGCATAATTTTAAGCGTTGAAAATACAGTGGTCTTATTCAAACTGATCTATTTAATAGTAATATGGGCTGATCATCAGATAAACAATAACACCGGTAAGGGCTACATAAAACCAAACCGGCCAGGTAATTCTCACCAGTTTTTTATGCTGATCATATTCGCCGGTGAGTGCCCTGTAAGCTGTAAATAATATAAAAGGAAGAATAACAGCGGCCAAAGGAATATGCGTGATCAGTATAAAATAATACAGCATTCTTAATTTACCCGCCATGGCTATTTCATTAACGCTTAAAATGCCATCATGGTCTATATCGCCGTATTTGGTATCGCCAGCCAGCAAGTGGTGACCAATATATGAGAGTAAAAATAATACCGATAATAAAATAGCCCCCAGCATTATTTTTTTATGCAGTTGGTATTTTTTTTGCTTTGCCAACAGCAGCCCGGCCAGCAATAAAATGGCCACCAGCGTATTAAGCACCGCATTTATTTTAGCAAATACATGCACATCAAAACCAGGGTCAACATTAAGTTTGTACTTACTTAAAAACACAACAGCAGCAAAAACAACAACGGAAACCGTATATATAAAAAGCCTTGCTTTTTTATCATTTTTTTTAAGGGCGGGTTGCAGCATAACTAATTATTGTTTTTCCTGTTTGATTTTTTGCCGGGTGAAAATTAAAACGGTTACCAATACAATGCCAATGGCTATAAATATTACCGGCAGTATGGGTATAAATTCTCTGAATATAGAAGGTGCTTTTTTGTTTTTTTCAAGCATCAGTAAAGGAATATCCCTGACTAATTCAGCCTGCTTAAGGGTATCGAACCCATTAAACCAACCCCGCACTACCCGGCTGCTGTCGAGTAAATAAAAATTTTCTGTGTGCAAAAATGCGGTATCTACATGCGTATCCGTAAGACTTGCTTTTAGTTCATTGAAAGCAAAATCATAAATGTCTTTTTTATTGCCCGTTACAAACCACCAGGTATCATGATTGGCATTATAGCGATCTGCAAATTTGCGCAATAGCGGTACAGAGTCATGCTCGGGATCCACGCTGATGGAAATGAATTGAACAATACTGTCGTTTTTTAAAAATGAATCCTGCAATCTTTTCATGCTACGGGTAAGGCCGGGGCAAATACTCGGGCATCTTGTAAAAAAGAAATTAATGACCAATATCTTTCCCTTCAAATCATCCAGTGATACTTTTTTACCGAGCTGATTGGTAAATTCAATATTTTTTACCTGATGCCAGATGGTATCGGTTACTGTTTTTCCATTCTTTTCAGATTGTACAACACGGTCTGGCAAAAAATACCTCGCTGGCATATGTACCGCATCTTTACTGTAATATTTTACCAGGTAATATCCCGCAAAGGGCATAACCAAGGCAAGCATCAACGCTAAAACGGCATTTTTATTCATACGCTTTTTTACAAATTATACAAATTTACGGTAATGCAAATCAATTCTTGTATTAAACAAAAAACCATCGCTTTTGTGCGATGGTTTATGGTTAAAATCAGTTTTTATTTTATTTTTTTACATCTTTGTCAATCACCGGCGTATGGGATTGCTCTGTTTGTGCAGGCCGGCTGCCGGCATCGGTATTGCGTAATGTTTTCCAGCTGTTGCCATCCCAAAGAAATGCGGTAATAAACCAGATAAACAACATCAGGGGCACAATGATCGTCATGATCATATTCCTGATCTCATCGCCCAGGTGCATAAAGATGGACACAATATAATAAGCTTTGGCAATCGTTAATGCAGCGATTAACAATTTAGTACCAAGTATAAAACCATAGGTTAAGTCACCATGGTAAAAATATAAAAAATAACCAAGGCTCAATTCAATCACTGTTAAAAAAGACAACACCCAAAATGTTTTCCAAATTCGTGATGTGCCGGATGCATGTTCCTGAGCATGTGTAATTTCGGGAGAAGATACTTGTGAACTCATAATACTATTTTAATAAATTATTTTTAAAATGTTAAACCAGATAAAAGCAAAGGAATACAAATACCCAAACCAGATCTACAAAATGCCAGTACAATCCGGCCTTTTCAATCATTTCGTAATGTCCTCTCTGATCAAAATGCCCCAGTCTGGTTTTAATTAACATGGTCACATTTATGATAACCCCACTAAATACGTGAAAACCGTGAAAGCCCGTAATACCAAAGAAGTATCCGCCAAAAGCAATGGGCCCCGGTGTTGCAACCATGGCACCGTTATGCATCACTTCTACACCCCAGGGGTTTCTGGTTACCGTTGTACCCCAATGTTCAATTTGTCCGTTTACCAAAACGGCATGATCGCCGGTTATCATATGCGTCCACTCCCAGGCCTGGCAACCTAAGAAAGCGAGGCCACCCAGGATGGTTAAAATCATATATTTCTCTACGCCTTTTCTGTTCATTTTATGGCCTTCATGTACTGCTAAAACCATCGTTACAGAACTGAAGATCAAAATAAAGGTCATTAAACTTACAAATACCAATGGCAGATTAGCATGGCCTGCAAAAGGAAATGCATTAAACACATGGTTAGGATCGGCCCAATGGTTAACGCTGAAGCGAATGGTGCCATAACTGATCAAAAATGCGCCAAAGGTGAATGCATCACTCATTAAAAAGTACCACATCATTACTTTACCATAGCTGATGTTGAAAGGACTTCGTCCGCCGTTCCACCATTTGGTATTTGTTGGCATTGCTGTTGTTGACATATAAAATTTTAAGTTTTAAGTTCTAAGTTTGGGATTCTAAGTTTTAGGTTAAACTCAAAATCCTGCTTATCCCTTTTTTTATCGTATCATGATTAAAAATATCAATAAATAGATCCAAAGCACATCTACAAAGTGCCAGTATGTACTCACCAGCTCAACCGGAACCGGGTTATAAATTTTTATTTTTGTGCCGAGTGTTTTTGCAAACAAAATCAGCAACGCCAATAATCCGCCAACTACATGAGCCAAATGCATACTAACAATAACGTACAAAAATGAATAAGATACATTTCCTGTAAGTTTTACCTGCTTTGACCACAATTGCTGAAAGCCCAGTAACTGAAAAACTATAAAAAGAACACCCAATATAAAAGTGACCAAAATAAAACTTCTATACTTTTTTATCTCCTGTTTTTTATAAGCCCGTTCTGCCAGAAAGATGGTAAAGCTGCCACAGATAATAGCCACTGTACTATACCAAAAAAAAGAAGGCAGATCAAACGTCAGCCAGTTGGCCTGATTACGTTTAACAATATACGCACTGGTTAACCCGGCAAACATCATCAACAAACTGCCGATGCCCACCCACAGGGTGAATTTATGCGGATGAATTTTTTTTCTTTGTTCTATTGCCAGTGTAGCCATTCCCTTTTTCCCAATTGGGAATTTAAATTTTAAAATATTGTATTTACTGTATCACTCTATTGGCAAACATCGCCAGCAAAACGATCATTAAATAAAAATAAGAACTGAACATGACCCGCCTTGCACTCTTTGCATCCATGCGGATGAACAATAACACGCTGGCATAAACCATCCAAAGGTTACAGCCCAATATGATAAACAGGCTTATTTTTCCACTGATGCCTGCAACAAAAGGCAAAAATCCTACGGGTACCATCAACGCACTGTATATAATACTTTGCATGGCGGTAAACCGGGTTGGACCTTTATCGGCAGGCAGCAATTTAAATCCTGCAGCTTCATAATCTTTATGTGCCAGCCAGGCAATTGCCCAAAAATGCGGAAACTGCCACAAAAACTGAATGCCAAATAAAACCCAGGCACCCGTCCAGCTGATGGCGCCATTACCATAAGCTGCTACCCATCCAATTAAACAAGGCAATGCACCGGGTATGGCACCAACAAATACAGAAATGGAATTAACTTTTTTAAGCGGGGTGTAAATAAAGCCATATAAAAACAGGCTGAATAAACTAACCATCGCACTCTCCATGTTAAAATAATTCCACATCATAAACACCCCCGCTGCACCGGTGATAAAAGCAAACAGGCCGGCTTCGTTCATACTCATTCTGCCACTGGCAACAGGCCTTTTGGCTGTACGCATCATTAAACTGTCTGATGTTTTTTCCAACATCTGGTTAATGGCATTTGCCGATCCGGTCACCAACATCCCTGCAACAAAAAGTAAAAGAACTGATATTATTTTTTCGCGAACGAAAAACTGTTCATTAGGTGCTATTAAAAAACTAACCACCGTACTAAACACAACCATAAAACTTAAAGTGAATTTGATTAACTGAAAATAATCTTTCACTTTACTTACCAACGTAAACGATGTAGAGTTGGTTATGGTTTTATTCTCCATTTCTGAATTGTTCAAAAATCTAATTTTTATTTCGCTTCAAAATCAAGCTCACGTGTTAATGGTCTGTATTAATGTCCTTTAGATTCATCATCTCCCACGGGCACATTCTGCGGTATAAATTCTTTACCGTCTTTTGCATAATCATAAGGGCCGCGGAAAACTTCCGGAATTTCGCCGGGCCAGTTTCCATGTCCGGGCTTGATGGGCGTGGTCCACTCCAGGGTATTAGATCCCCATGGATTTGTTTCTGTAACTTTTCTTCCTCTAAACATGCTGTAAAAGAAATTAAAAACAAATAATAGCTGGGCAGCAAATACAATCATCGCCACCAGGCTGATAAATTCATTCAATCCGTTAAACATATTAAAGGAGGTCCAACCCGAATAGTCATAATAACGGCGTGGCATACCCGCTAAACCTTCGTAATGCATGGGCCAGAAAATTAAATAAGCCCCGATAATGGTTATCCAAAAATGAATAAAGGCCAGGGTATTATTTAAATAGCGACCAAACATTTTAGGAAACCAATGATAAACCCCTGCAAACATGCCAAAGAACGATGCCACACCCATTACAATATGGAAGTGTGCAACTACAAAATAGGTATCATGTAAATGCAGGTCGAGTGCCGAATTACCCAGGAAAATTCCGGTTAAACCACCGCTGATAAATAAACTTACAAAACCGATGGCAAATAACATACCCGGCGTAAACCGAATATTAGCTCGCCACAAAGTAGTAAGCCAGTTAAATACTTTAATAGCCGATGGAATGGCAATTAATAGCGTTAGTAAAACAAATGCCGAGCCCAGGAATGGGTTAAGGCCTGTTACAAACATATGGTGCGCCCAAACTAAAAAGGCCAGTATTGAAATGGCAAAAACAGAACCCACCATGGCCATATATCCAAAGATAGGCTTGCGGCTGTTTACACTGATGATCTCAGAACTCATACCCATTGCCGGCAATAATATGATGTACACTTCGGGATGACCAAGAAACCAGAATAAATGCTGGAAAAGAATAGCACTGCCACCTTCATTAGGTAAAATTTTACCTGCAATCACAATATCGCTCAGGAAAAAACTGGTGCCCAAATTTCTATCGAATAATAATAATATAGCGCCTGATAATAATACCGGAAAAGAAAGTACACCCAAAACCGCTGTAAAGAATAAAGACCAGATTGTTAAAGGCAAACGGGTCATACTCATTCCCTTGGTACGCATGTTAAGGATGGTAGTGATATAATTAAGACCACCCAACAAGGCCGATACAATAAACATAGCCATACTTACCAGCCAAAGATCCATACCGATTTTGGCGCCACTTGACGCATCTCCCAGGGCACTTAATGGCGGATAAATCGTCCACCCGCCGCTTGCAGGACCGGTTTGAACAAACAATGAAGAGAACATGATGATAGAAGAAAGAAAGAAGAACCAATAGCTTAACATATTCAACATGGGCGATGCCATATCTCTGGCGCCTACCTGCAGGGGAATCAAAAAGTTTGCAAAGGTACCGCTCAATCCTGCTGTTAACACAAAGAATACCAGTATGGTTCCGTGCATGGTAACCAGGGCATAATAAAATTCGGGTTTTAATTTACCACCTGCGGCCCAATGGCCCAGCAGATCTTCTAACCAGGGAAAAGTGGAATCGGGATAACCCAATTGAAAACGGAATATAACCGAAAACAAACCTCCAATGATGGCCCAAATGATACCGGTAACCAAAAATTGTTTGGCAATCATTTTATGATCCTGACTAAAAACGTATTTAGAAATAAACGTTTCGTGATGATGATGTTCGTGATGTGCATCATTAACATCGGCATGCTGTAATGTGGCTGCGCTACTCATATTCTTATTTTTTTCATCCCGATGTGAATCGGAACCTGTTTAATTATTTTTTTACAGGTAATACCTGGGTAATCTGTTTGCCAATACTGTCGGTAGCGTTTTCTTTAGGCGCTTTTTCCGGAAACAAGGTTAGGTATTCTGATTTTTGCTCAGCTAACCATTTTTTATATTCCTCCATCGTTTCCACAATGATAACACCCCGCATGGCATAATGACTTGCACCACACAACTGATCGCAGGCAATTTCAAAATTAAAATCCGGATTTTTTATTTGATCCCGCATTTGTGCTGTAGTGATCCTTGGTGTAAACCATTGTGTGGTTGGAATACCGGGCACGGCATCCATCTTTAATCTAAAATGAGGAAGACCAACATTATGAATAACATCCTGTGAATGAATAACCATTTTAACCGGTATGCCAACAGGAATATGCATAGTGGTGTTTACATGGATATCATCCAAACTGGCCGGATCATCAAAATTAACACCCAGGCTATTTTTGGCTGTGGTTAATTTATAATTCTTTTTTCCCAGCACTTTATCGGCACCCGGATACCTGAACTCCCAGGCAAACTGATGACCTGTTACTTCAATGACTATTGAATTTTTAGGCGCATCGGCTGTGATTTTAAACCAAAATTTTAAGCCAAAAACAACCAGTACGGTTAAAAATATGGCCGGTACGGTTGTCCAGATCAATTCCAGTTTTGTGTTATGTGGAAAGTAAAATGCTTTCCGGTCGTCTTTTTCCTGATATTTAAAAGAGAACCAGAATAATAAGATCTGCGTGATCACAAAAACAACCCCGGTGATTAAAATAGTGACCAATAACATGCTGTCTACCTCCTGTCCTTCAACAGATGCAGATCCCTGCGGAAATAAAGTTTTACCATAGTAAAGCTCGTTGCAGTACCAGGCGCCTATTAACCCGAAGATCAAAAACCCAAGCAGAAAAAAGGCATTGATCTTATTATTTTGCTTACGTGTTTTTTCTTCACCTTTTAAAACGCTGACGTACTCACTGGCTTTTGCAATCTGAAAGATTACAACAAAAACAAGCACGCTTAAAGCTATTATTAAAAACTCTTTCATAAATTTTGATATTTACCCCAAACCCTGATGATGCTTTTGCATCCTGAACAGGCTAGGAATTTTTTATTTCTATTTAAGTACTTTTTTGATGCCATTTAAAAAACACAAACAAAACCTTTCGCTTCGCGCTCTTACACTTCCCATTTAACAGGGTTCTCCGGCAAGAGAACGCAAACAACGTTCAAACTAAAAATTTGCTTTATGTATGGTGAATCATACTCTCTTTTAAGAAAGGATGGTTTTTTGCCAACAATGAATGTTTACTCAGGTATCTTCCGGTTCCCCACATGATTAATCCAACAAATAAACAAGGTACCCCAAATTCGAAGGGCATCAATTTGGCATGATCGTGTAATGTGCCCGGCATCACCATTTGATAAAAATCTAACCAATGACCAAAAATGATCAAGCCTGCCATGATGGTTACCATGGTCCAGTTTCTTTTGGTACCTCTTTTCATCAGTATTAATAACGGACAAAGAAAATTAATGATCAGGTTAAGGAAGAAAATGCCCTTAAAAGGACCGGCTTTTTCTGCGGTGCCTATTCTTTCTATAAAATATTTAGTTTCCTCCGGCTGATTACTGTACCAGATCAACATGTACTGAGAGAACCACAGATAGGTCCAAAATACCGAGAAAGCAAACATGAATTTTCCCAGATCGTGTAAATGTTCTTCGGTAACATATTCCAATTGGCCGCGGTTTTTTAAATACACAACAAACAAAGCAATTAATGAAATGCCTGATACAAAAGTACTCGCAAACGTATACCAGCTATACATTGTACTGTACCAATGGGCATCAATACTCATTAACCAAAGCCAGGGAATGGTTGACGCTACAGTAAGGGTAAATACAACAGAATATAAAGAAGCCCAAACCGTGTTATTCCAGATCCACTTTTTTCCGGTTTCATAACCCATCTGTTCTTTTTTATCGCTCTGTAAACTCATGCTGCGCATTTTTTTACCCAGGAACCACCATAAGAAAATAGTTATAAAAGACCATACCAGGAAAAATACAGGATTTAAAAATCCTTTCTTTCCATTCAAAATATGATCCTTGGCCACGGCTTCTTTATCTAACCAATGATAAATATCTGTTCGCTCACCAAATACAATAGCCAATAAGATTACAAAAGTAATAATGCCTAAAATAGGCACCACGCTTGATATGGCTTCTGATACCCTTCTGAAGGCAACAACCCAGCCGGCCATAGCCATCGTAGTAACACAAATAAAGAACATGGCCGCATTTACCACCAATAAAAAGAAAACACTGTTTTGTAACAATACAGCCCAAAAGCGGGTACTGTCTACATGGCTTCCCTCGTGCGAATGAATCCAGGGTTGAAATTTAAATACGCCATACAGCACGGCTACAACGCCGACAGCAATCAGCCCATAGGTCCACTTTTTATAACTGCCCGGTAATTGAAATTGATGATCCATCTAATCTATATTTTGTGTTATTACAGCCCCATCCTCAATTCCTCTCCATAAGAGCAGGAGGCCGAACTTGGTTAATTTATTTCATTTTAATTACTAACAATGTTACCTCAGTTTTGTATTGTGCCTCAGCTGTTACGCCTTACTTTTTTACCACTGCACTATCCATTTTTACCGCTGTGGTTGCAACCGGAACTGTTTTTGGTTCCAGTGTTCTTATGTACTGCACAATTCTCCAGCGTTGTTCCCTGCTTAATTGAGAAGCATAACTGCCCATATTAAGCTGACCATATTCTGTAACAAAAAATATCCGACCATCACTATAACCGGGTGATGTGGCAATGATACTTTTTACCCCACCTATTTTAGCCGCAAGTGGCCCGTTATTTTCGCCTTTAGCACCATGGCAAATAGCGCAGTTGATATTAAATAATCGGCCTGCTTCTTCAAGTTCTTTTCCGTTTAATGGCTCTAACGGATTTTTAACAAGCGCACTTAAATTAATTAATCCATTACTGTCATTAGGCACACTAAAGGGAAAAAGTTCTCCTCTTTTGATTGTACCTGCAGGTGACAGGTTATTATAAAATATTTTATGGCCTGCATTTGCGGGATCGGTTGTAAACAAAGATGAATCCCGGGCTGCATAACTTTCATAAGCACGGCTATACGCCATATCAGGCATATAAACAGTACCCGGGTTACGTTTATCTTTACAACCCATAAACACAACGGCCATTGATAAAATCAGTGTTGCTATAATTGCGATTTTTTTCATTCTGATAAGCTTCTTTTTATTAAATGAGGCGTTCACTTCCTCTTGCTGTTAATACCCTTTCTCTTCTTTATATAATTTTTGCTCCTTATGATATCTGCCAATCCACCAGCCGGTTTCAGCTTCCTGCACATTTATTTCCTGCGCACCGGCGGTTTGTAAAAAAGACTGTAATTCTGTATCATTCGTTTTATCGGTGCACTCAATAACCATCACAAACAGATCATCTGTAGCTCTGGGGTGAAAATGGTGTTTCTTAACAAATGGGGCCAGATTGCACAGGTAACAGAAAGTAAGTACCATGCCAACAGCCGAAAATAATACAGTCAATTCAAAAGTAATAGGTATCCAGGCCGGTAAAGCGAAATGCGGTTTACCGCCAATGTTTAAAGGCCAGTCTTTAGTAAATACCCAACTCATAAATGTAAGCGCCGTAGTAGTACCGGTGATGGCATAAATAAATCCTGCGGTATGCAAACTGGTTTCGCGGATACCCATGGCATGATCTAAGCCATGCACCGGAAACGGGGTATACACATCATGTATTTTATAACCTGCTTTGCGTACATTTTTCACCGCAGGAAACAATACATTTTCATCGTCAAATGATCCTACTACAAATTTTTTAATTCCTCCAGCCATATGTTAAACTTTTAAACGTCTTAAACCTTTTAAACTTATTTATGCGCATGCTCCACTTCATCTATATAAAACTTCTCTGCATCAGATTTTTCCATGTCGGTCATCTTCACTTTATAATTTTCGCCACTTGTTTTTAATACCGCCTTGATCTCTGCCACTGCAATAACCGGGAAATATTTTGCAAACAGGAAGAAGCAGGTAAAGAATAATCCAAATGTACCCAGATAAAATCCGAGCTCCCAGATTGAAGGGCTGTAATAAGTACTCCAGGATGAAGGCAGATAATCTCTGTAAACCGATGTGACAATAATTACAAAACGCTCGAACCACATACCAATGTTTACAATGATACTCATAAAGAAAGTAACGGTAATATTTCTTCTCAGCTTACGGCTCCAGAACAACTGCGGAGACACCACGTTACAAAACATCATCAGGTAATAACTCCAGCCATAAGGGCTAAACAGATTAGCCCGATTCTCTTTAAAGGCATACCACTCGTAAGGATTTTGTCCGTACCAGGCAATGAATAATTCGGTGAGATACGCACAACCAACGATGCTGCCCGTAAGTACAATGATTTTATTCATGGCTTCAATGTGGCCAACGGTTATATATTCTTTGAGGTGTAATACCTTTCTTACAATGATGAGTAAGGTTTGCACCATGGCAAATCCTGAGAAGATGGCACCAGCCACAAAGTAGGGTGGAAAGATGGTTGTATGCCAGCCGGGAACAATAGAAGTAGCGAAATCGAAAGATACAATAGTGTGTACACTCAAAACCAACGGTGTACTTAAACCTGCCAGTACCAATGCCAAACTTTCATGACGTTGCCAGTGTTTGGTACTTCCAGACCAGCCGAAAGATGCAACCCCGTAAAACATTTTACGAAATTTTGTTTTAGCACGGTCTCTTACCGTTGCCAGATCGGGAAGTAAACCCGAGTACCAGAATAATAAAGAAACCGTAAAATAAGTTGATACCGCAAATACATCCCACAATAATGGCGAATTAAAGTTAAGCCACAACGGGCCACGGCTATTGGGGTAAGGCAATACAAAAAAGGCCATCCAAACCCGGCCCATATGCCAGATCGGAAACTGGCCTGCACACATTACTGCAAAAATGGTCATGGCTTCAGCCGCCCGGTTTACACCTGTTCTCCAGCCCTGACGAAATAATAATAAGATGGCCGAAATTAAGGTTCCGGCATGTCCAATACCAATCCACCATACAAAATTGGTGATATCCCAACCCCAGCCAATGGTTTTATTCACATTCCATTGTCCAATGCCATAAGTCACCTCCCGGTAAACACTGTACACCCCAAATAATAATAAAGCAACGCTGATAGAAAAGCCAATATACCAGAGACGGCTTGGTTTCATCTCAATGGGGCGTATAATATCTTCCGTTACCTGGTGATAATTTTTATTACCATCTACCAGCGGTTCCCTTAGTTGTGATTCGTATTTCAGTAATGACATATTTTTTAAAGTCAAAAGTCAAAAATCAAAAAAGTGAAACGGGTTCTGTTTTTTATTTTTTACTTTTTATTTTTTACTTGGTTTGATATCCACAAATTTTTAATACTCTTATGCTTGTGCTTTTTCTTCTTTCTTTTTGTCGCCACCATGTTCTTCCTCCACACCAATATGCCTGTCGGTATTTCTCACTTTGGCCAGATAGTTTACATTAGGCAAAACGTGTAATTGCTCCATCACATAAAATGACCGGTGCTTCTGCTCTATATGTCTGATCTTATAAATATCACTTTGCTTGTCATTTACATTGCCAAAGCTGATCGCTTGTGTAGGACAGGCCTGCATACAAGCCACTTTTACATTACGTACCAGTTTGGGATCCTGTTGTTTTTTGGCTTCCAGTTTTGTTTCCTGTAAACGCTGCACACAAAAAGAACATTTTTCAATAACCCCCCTGCTGCGAACAGTCACATCCGGATTCAATACCATTCGGGTAAGATCGTCATTCATCTGCATAACCGACTCATCCATATACGTGCCTACCATTGGACCCTGATTATCCGGGAAGCTATCAGCTCCGGTATAATCCAGCCAGTTAAACCGGCGCACTTTATACGGGCAGTTATTGGCGCAATACCGGGTACCGATACAGCGATTATAAGTCATTTGATTTAAACCCTCACTGCTATGGTTAGTTGCAGCCACCGGGCAAACGTTTTCGCAAGGTGCATTATCACAATGCTGACATAACATCGGCTGAAACACCACATCCGGATTCTCCAGATCACCGGTAAAATAGCGGTCAATGCGTAACCAATGCATTTCATGTGCCCGCTGTACCTGCATTTTACCAACCACACTTACATTATTTTCGGCCGTACAGGCTACAACACAGGCGCTGCAACCGGTACAGGTATTCAAATCAATACTCATTCCCCACTTGATTCCCGGTTTTTCAAAATCGGGATAAATGGTGGCATCCTTCACAAAATCCTTACTGCCGGCAATGGTAATGGCTGCTTTTTCCTTGTTCAATTCTTCTAAAATAGATTCGGGATTAGCAACAAAACTCTTTAAATTGGTTTCATAAATAACCGGGCGGCTTTCGGTAAAACCATGCACCTGTGTTTGTGCCAAAGGATATGTTCTACCTGTTTTTTCTACTGTGGCAATGGATGAATATGAATTGGTACCATTAAACCCAACCAGCGGATAAACATTTTTACCTGTGCCATTAGCAGACTTACCAATATAATCAGCAGTTGATTCTTTATTGGCACTTTCCCTGCCATAACCAACTGCCAGAGCAATTGTAGCAGCATGCATACCGGGAATGACAATGACCGGTAATTCTACCGATTTGCCATTTACTGTAATTTTTACAACCGGTTTTTCGGGATGCACTTCGTAATCACTTTGCTTGCCACCTGCCTGGTTCATCACATCCAGATTTAATAATGATAAAGCCATGGCAGGACTCATCATCGCATAATTATCCCAGGTTACTTTGCTAATGGGATCAGGTAATTCCTGTAACCAGGGATTATTGGCCTGACTGCCATTACCAATAGATATTTTTTGATAAAGTATCACTTCAACAGCCCCGGCTTTTACAGCAGCAACCGCAGCCGTAGCTTCGGCTAATTTTACACTGTTAAAAACGCCGGCAGCAACAGGCCTTACAGCCGGTTCTACAACCCCATCCTGTAAAGCTTTTTCGTACAATTCTATTGTGCCCAGTTTGGCCGTCCAGTAAGTTTTAAAATATGTTTCGTAATCATTAATTAAACTGCCGGCAGCCAGGCTCCATTTAATTAGCGACGTTTGAAAAGCCCTTGTTTTAAATAATGGATTGATAGAGGGTTGAATGAAACTAAAATAACCCGTCTTTGGTTCAGCATCACCCCAGCTTTCTAACCAATGGTGAGCAGGAAGAATATATTTACACAGCTCGGTTGTTTCATCCATAGTTCCGTTAAAGGAAACACTTACCACTTTGGCCAGTGCGTCTTTAAATTTTTTGCTGTCGCTGTAAGAATAGGCAGGATTAGCATCATAAATAAAAAGAGCGCCAACTGCACCTGAATTCATTTCGTCAACCAGTTTAACCATATCCCCGTCAATACCATTTTTGTAGTTTGACGTGATAGCCCAGTTAATGGTTTTGCCATTTGCACCAATGGCTTCATTGATGGCGTTAACGATGGTTTGAATATGTACATCATTGCTTCCGCAAACAACCAGTGCATGTCCACCGGCTGCTTTTAAATTATCAGCTGCTAATTTAATCCCATCATTTAATTTCTTATCGGTAAAAGAAGCCGCTGTTCCATTTAATGCATTTAAAATAGCGACGGCTACAGCACCGGTTTCTGATGGCTTATGAATATAACGATCATCGGCATTACTGCCGGTAAGGCTCATCATGCTTTCAAACTGAAAATGCTTACTCAGCTCCGGTTTTTCGCCGGTTACTTTTCTATTCTTTGCATATTGATTGCTGAATTCTGTAGGGCTAAGCCAGGTTCCTAAAAAATCGGCACCCAAACTAACAATCACTTTTGCTTGATCAAAATGGTATGAAGGAATCGCTTTTTTACCATAACAAGCCTCATTGGCCTGTAGCATACCGCTGTAACTAACGGCATCGTATTGTACATGGCGGCTGCCGGGGTATTTTGCTAAAAATTCATTGATAATAGCTAAGGTAGACGGAGAATTGATGGTTGATGTTAATAAGGCTACTGCTTTGCCGGTAATGGCCGCAGCAACCATTTTATCAAACGCATCAAAGCCGGTAACTTCTTTAAATCCTTTGCCATCTTTCTGCATGGGATAACGTAAACGGGTATTATCATACAGATCCAAAACAGAAGCCTGAGCCTGTGCATTGGTACCACCATTGGTTATAGTTGATAATTCGTTCCCTTCAATTTTAATGGGCCGGCCATCTCTTTGTTTAACAACAACCGAAATGGTATCGCCACCATTAACATAAGTAGAGGCATAATAATTAGCAACCCCGGGAATGATATTATCGGGCTTATTTAAATAAGGCACTACTTTGCGTACAGGTACTTCACAACTTGCTGCTAATGCGGCAGCAGCGGTACTGAAACCTAAATATTTCAGGAAATCCCTACGAGGGGTTTGGGCATCTAAAATACCTTTATCATCAAGATCTGCCAAAGGTAGCAGCTCTTCTTTAAACTCATTTTTGGTTGATTCCTCAAAACTTGCCGTTTGATTCAGTTCTCCAAAACTTTGCCAGTACTTTTTATTACTCATAATGATCAGTTAACAGTTGGTAGTTGACGGTTGGCAGTCAACAGCCTATTTGTTGTACAATTTGAAATTTAATGTTGCAGACTGCCCGGTGCAGACTGCGAACTGTTTTAATAGTGACATTTTTGGCATTCCGTTCCACCAATATTTTCTACAGTCACACTATCCATCTTATGGCTCTTCAAATCTTTTTGGAATTTTTCGTAAATGCCGTAATATTTGTTTCCTGTTCCATTTTCTTTATCGTAAAAATCAACCTTAGTTTGTCTGTGACAGTTGATACACCAGCCCATGCTTAAATCGGTAAACTGGTATACCTCAGGCATTTCCTGTATGTTACCATGACAGGTTTGACACTGTTGTTTACCAACTTTGATGTGTTGGCTATGATTAAAGTAAACATGATCAGGCAGGTTATGAACCTTTATCCACTCAATTGGCTTTGCGCCATCCGGGATACCATCATGATTAGCATCCGGATTATAGGTTTTGGTTGTTTCGTTCCAACCGGCATAAGCATATAGTTTTTGTATTTCAGCGGTTCCATCAACAGCGGTACCGTTTTCTCTAACCAGCAGATCTGGCCCTTCATATTTATTAATTGCTTTATGGCAATTCATACAGGCATTAACCGAAGGAACGCTGGCCTGTTTGCTATCCTGTGCACCGCCATGGCAATATAAACAACTGATTTGATTGGTGCCTGCGTGTACTTTATGAGAATAAAATATAGGCTGTTCGGGTTGATAATTTTGCATACGTCCCAAACCTATTGCGCCATTAATGGTATAGTAACCACCAACAGCAAACAATACTAAAATACCCGTCATTAAATACGTTTTGTTTTTATAAACCGGAACCGGCTCGGGGCGTAAAACGCCTTCTTTATCATCTGATAATTTGCGAAGATTACTATTAACTTGTAATAAGATGAAGGCGATAATGGCTAAAACAAGGGTTAAAATACCAAAAAGCAG
>CANKNL010000026.1 GCA_947483345.1 Chitinophagaceae bacterium
AAATGGGTGACATGCAAAATAAGATGTCTGATCATCTGAAGCAGCAGTCCAATGCCCAAACCAATACGTCAACCGAAAAAGCCAGTAAGCCGGGTAAGAGCGATTATATTGAGTTTGAGGAAGTGCGATAGCTGTGTTTTTCCCAATTAGCCAAAGCGAATAAGAAAATTACCTTTTAGGCTATATTGAACTGATCTCCAGTAATTCTACTTTTTCTGTTGGTAAAAGATGGTGGGTTTTAAATCCCAAAAGCTTGGCTGTTTCAATATTGATCAGGGTATCGTCTATAAACAGGGTTTCAGCTGCTTTTAAATTTTCATCCTGTAAAACAAATTCAAAAATTGGTATGCCTGGTTTCCGCAAACCAATTTCATTGCTATACCAAGCTTTAATGAAATACTCGTCCAGCAAGTGTTTCCCTGTTTCTTTAGTAAACAATTTTTTAAAATATTTTAAATGGATGCTATTCGTATTACTTAAGAGGTAAAGCTTATAATGGCGGGCGATTTTGCTTAAAAAAGTAAGGCTATCTGTTCTAAAGCTCAAAATAAGGGCATTCCAGGCCTGATCGATTTCGGTATCTGTTATGTTCTTTTTTGTTCTTTTTTTGATGGTTTTGTAAAAATCGGTTTCGCTTAGTTTTCCGGTTTCCAGTTTTTCAAAAAGCTGATCCGCTTTAAACTGAGAAAACATGTCTTCGAAGTTTTCTATTCCAAGTTTTTTGAATGCCGCTACGCTTTTTTGATAATCAATATCAAGTAAAACGCCACCCAGATCGAAAATAATATTTTTAATTTCTGTCATACTATTAAAAAAGCGCTCCAAATCTTTCGGAACGCTTTGTGGGCCCACCTGGGCTCGAACCAGGGACCACCTGATTATGAGTCAGGTGCTCTAACCAACTGAGCTATAGGCCCTTTCTTCAGCTTGTTTATGAAGAATGAGGCTGCAAATATAATCAAAGCTGTTTAATTTAACGCTTCATTAAATTATTTGCCGTTAATTTGCAACTTCAAAATTGATTATGAAGAAATTAATATTTATTGTTTTTGCTTTGGTTACCGTTTTAACCGGCTCTGCTCAGGAGAAAAAAAAGAACGGGGGTTTTATGAATCGTACAGGCGACCATTTTATGCTGCAATTAACCAGCGACCATTGGATGGGTACACCTGATAGTATCAAAAACCGTATGACAGGTTTGGCCAGGGGCTTAAATGTTTATGTGATGCTTGACCAGCGTTTTAAAGGTAGTCCTAAATGGAGCGTTGCATTTGGTTTGGGTGTTGGTTCAAGCAGCATGTATTTTAAAAATCTTGTTATCGATATTAAGTCAAAAACAAATACCCTTCCTTTTAGAGGGGTTGACAGTGTTGACCATTTTAAAAAATATAAATTAGCTACCGCCTTTTTAGAGATCCCATTGGAGTTACGTTTTACATTTGATCCGGAAAATGAAAGTAAAAGTATTAAAGCGGCCTTTGGTGTAAAAGTGGGTACCTTATTAAATGTACATACTAAAGGAAAAACATTATTGGATAGGAATGGCGCCAGCTTAAATAATTATGCAGCAAAGGAAACCGGGAAAGGCTTTTTTAATTCTACCAGACTTGCAGCCACTGCCAGGGTTGGTTATGGCAATTTTTCATTATTTGGAAGTTACCAGTTTAATAATATTTTTAAAGATGGGGTAGCAGCCGATATAAAACTTTTTCAGGTTGGTTTAAACTTCAGCGGATTATAAGTCAGTTTGTTTTTTATATTTTTATCCCCACGCTATGAGCGTGGGGATTTTTGTTTGCAACTGTTTTGCAAACCCTTAACTTTGCAGCTCACTCCACATCATGAGCGACGACATTAAACACGAATGCGGCCTTGCTTTCATTCGTCTTCGAAAGCCTTTTAGTTTTTATCAGCAGCAATATGGCACCGTCATGTACGGCCTTAATAAGCTTTATCTGTTAATGGAAAAACAACATAACCGGGGCCAGGATGGTGCTGGTATTGCGGCTGTTAAATTAAATACTGAACCGGGCTATCCTTTTATGCACAGGTTGCGCAGTGGTGCCAATCAGCCAATAGCAGACCTGTTTGCCCAAATAGGTAAAGAAATAGAGGAAATAGAAAAACACCAGCCTGATATTAAAAATCATCCCGGCCTCATGAAAGGCCATCTTAATTATTTAGGCGAAGTGTTACTTGGGCATTTACGTTATGGCACACAGGGAAAAAATAACGCTGAATTTTGTCATCCATTCATTAAACGGCACACAATACCATCTCGTAATTTGGCTCTGGCCGGTAATTTTAACCTGGTAAATACCGAGGAACTTTTTGGTTTGGTAAATATTGATCCCGGAGAATTTCAACGGCAAAGCGATCTGGCGGCCATGATGGAGGTGTTGTATCATTTTTTGGTAAAAGCTGATGAAGCTTTTCCCGGAGAAATGGATATAGTAAAAGTTTTAAAAAAAGCGATCCCTTTATTTGATGGTGGTTTTAATTTTAGTGGTATGTTGGGTAATGGAGATGCTTTTGTGATAAGAGATGCACACGGTATCCGTCCCTCATATTATTACATCAATGATGATGTGATTGTTGCGGCCAGTGAACGAGCCGCCATACGCACAGCTTTTCATTTAGAAGAAAATGAAGTAAAGGAGCTCATGCCTGGTCATGCGCTGATAGTTAAAGCTGATGGCAGCTATTCATTAGAACAGATCATAGAACCTAAAGAAAGAAAGGCCTGCAGTTTTGAACGCATTTATTTTAGCCGTGGTAGTGATGAAAAAATTTACAAAGAAAGAAATAAACTGGGTTATCTGTTAAGTGACACTGTTTTAAAAGCCATCGATTATGATCTTAAGAATACCATCTTTTCATTTATTCCCAATACGGCCGAAACCGCTTTTTATGGCCTGATAAAAGGGGCAGAAGATTACCTGAATAAAATTAAGGTAGAGCGTATTTTAAGCTGGGGCAAAGCCTATGATGAGGAGAAATTAACCGATATGATTAACCGCCGTATTCGTATTGAAAAAATTGCCATTAAGGATGTGAAGTTGCGGACTTTTATTACTGAAGACAGCAGTCGTAATGAAATGGTACAGCATGTGTATGATATCACTTATGGTACGGTCAGAAAAAAATTAGATACACTGGTAGTTATAGACGACAGTATCGTGCGGGGTACCACTTTAAAAGAAAGTATCATCCGCATGTTATCGAGGCTGGAGCCTAAAAAAATTATCGTGGTTTCATCTGCACCTCAAATACGTTATCCGGATTGTTACGGTATTGATATGAGTAAGATGGGTGATTTTATTGCCTTTAGAGCAGCTATTGAATTGTTGAACGATACCGGCCAGCAGCATACGTTGACCATCCTGCTTGATAAATGCAAAGCCTTGCAACGTAATAATCAGTTGCATACCGAAAATGTAGTCAGGCAGCTTTATAAAACTTTTACACCCGAAGACATCTCGGGTAAAATTGCTCAACTCATTACTGCACCTGATATTCATATTCCTGTAAGTGTCATTTATCAAACTATAGAATCCTTGCATGAAGCATGCCCGACCAATTTAGGCGATTGGTATTTTACCGGCAACTATCCTACACCGGGAGGTAACCGTGTATGCAACAAAGCCTTCATGAATTATATGGAAGGAAAGAATGTAAGAGGGTATTAGATTGTTTCAAAAATAAAAAAATCGCGTTTTATTTTTTCGGGATGGCGATAAACAAAATTTGTTACCCAAAAATTTCATTTAACAACCCTGCTAAATGCACGCCTGCTCTTAAAAGCTGTTGATTAACAATGCCGATATATTTAAAATTGTACCTATACTCTAAGTTTTCATCTGGTTTAATATCGGTATAAATTTTTTCTGCAAACTGATAAGATTGCCATATCCATGCACTTACCGGTTCTGCCTGCCATTCCTTTCTTAGCGATTTGGTAGTAAAATTTATTGATGTTGCATACTCTGTATAACTCAGTTGTTGAAAATCTATAAGCTTTGAGTCCCAAACCGAATGCAGATTAGAAGGGTCCTTAAACCAGCTAACCTTTACTTTATTACCACCCAAATCTTCAAGCCGGCCAATGTGCATGGGCTGATGAAGGTCGCCGGCAATATGTATCAAAAAGCGCAGATACAAAACTTTTTTGTCGGATTCCAAGTCTTTATTTTTTAGTTGTGCTATTAACCAGTTGATTTTTGTGTAGGCATCGGTAAGCGTATCCGCTGCCAAATAACTATGTATTTCCGATTCGCTTTGTCCGCCTTTTAAATTAATATAATGCCAGGGACCCATATAATTATATGATGGATCAGATTTTATAAAATCAGGCCAGTTGCTTGTCATGGCAACAGATTCGTTACCCAATATTTTAAAAATTTCTTTTTTTGTGTTTTTAGTGAGATAGGAATCCGCGATTTGACCTACAATGCGATGCCCCAAAGTACCCCAGGCCATACTGCAAAAAGGGATATATAAAAACAAGGCAAGTAAAACTGTTTTTTTAAACTGATTTATGTTCATGTGAAAAATTTATACTCAAAGTTAGCTTAATGATACTGATTTTAAAACCCGGTTATCAATTATTCCACCTTTCTTAAAAAACCTCAAACAACAATACCTGTGCCTTTTCTAAGGCACTAAAATTATTATCTGCAATAAATATCAGGGTTTTATGACCATTAGGTAAAAGTGGCCCAAAAGTTACGCCTTCAATATTATCGGTGTAAATACCAAGGCTATCCATATTTAAAAGCAACGTTTTTTTAACTGCCTTAAAATAGGGTTTGTCTTTCAGTGATAGTAAACTGATATCTGTAGCGTCTTCAAAATCGGCAATGAAAAGTTTTATAGTGCACGGAATTCTTCCTGTGGAAAAAGAACGCTCCATGACCAATAATTTATTATTACCAATATACAATATTTCGGAAACCCCATTTACTTTAAATGCGGTTTCGGGTTTGGCTTCATAAGCAACAGGCTCCAATTTATACGCATATTGCGCTGTACATTTTTTATTGGCCACATTAAATTTTAATATTCTGATAAACGTATTGTGATCTGCCACATCTGCTTTTGGACCGTCTTCATATAAAGGCTCTTCAACATTTACATACAGGGTTTTAAAATTTTCGTTGTAACTAATTCCCTCGAATACCCCATTTCTTCTGGGGCCATTTTCTGTACTCTGCATTTTTAAGTTGTCGGGTATAATAAAGCGGTCTACATATTTTCCATCTGGTTGGATCATTATAATGGCCGGATCATTTAATACAGTGTCTTGCATGTTCACTATTCTTTCTCCTTCGCTACTCCAAATTAAATGCCCGGTATTTGGATTGTAACGTATAGCCTCGGGGTCGGGTGTTTTAAAGCGATCCTGTTTACTGTCGGGATAAGGTTTGCCATCAGCTTGTAACAAATGGTGTACATTTGTAAAAATTAAACTGTCAATACCTTGTTGTGTAAAAAATAATTCAGCAGTATAAAAACGAGCAGCATTTTTTTCACTGCGGTCGTCACTAATCAAATAAAATAAGTTGTTTTTAAAATCATAGTCTATTCCGGATAAGCCACCTACCAGCGTATTTTTATAACTAAAATTATACGGTATTTCATAGCCCCCCAGATACTTAATATTATCGACATTTGGCTGTACCTGATTTAACTTTTTTGTAGAAGTGCATGAACAGCATATCAGTACTACTATACTAAATAAAAATATTCGAAATTTAAAATACGGCATAAGTTGTTTTACCTGTAAAGTTGGGCAAGTTTAGTTTTATAAATGCAGGATTGCCAAATAATTTTATACTTTTATAATCTCAGGTAATGGGTAACCCGTGTACGACTACTTATTACAGATAAGCACGGTAATACGTTATAAAATCAGAATATTGAAAATAATTTATATCATTCGCCATGCCAAAAGCGATCAGCGTTTTTGGGGTAACGACTTTGAGCGCCCACTCAATGAAAAAGGGTATTCTGATGCCCGCATGATGGCCAAACGATTACTGGAGAAGCAATTAAAAATTGACACCTTAGTAGCCAGTCCTGCCGTTAGAGCACAAAAAACGGCCGAATTATTTGCAGAAACCTTACAAATGCCTACTGCAGATATCCTTTATATCTCTGCACTTTATCATGCACCTGCCGAAATTTTTTACGATGTTTTAGCCGACCTGCCAGATAGCAGTAATGCTGTAGCGCTCTTTTCGCACAACCCTGGAATAACCCATTTTGTAAACTCCCTGGCAGTTAAAGTAGATATTGACAATATGCCCACCTGTGCCATTTTTGCTATCAGGGCAGATATTGGACATTGGACTGAATTTTTTAAAGCAAAAAAAGAATATTTGTTTTTTGATTATCCTAAAAATAATCCCTGACTGATCAATTTTTATTTTTATTAAACAACCAAACAAATATTATTGTCGTTTGTATTAGTATTAATGGTGTTTAATAATGACTATTAGATACTGATAAAAAAATATTTTTTAATGCCGGCACCAAGTTTTAATTAATCATGATGAAAAAATTATTTGTTTTTACTGCCTGTTGTCTGTCCCTTAATGGCTTTAGCCAAAATAGAGATTATTTAGTAAAAAATAACGGGGATACCATTTGGGGCCCTATTAAACTGAAGCATAATTTATTTTATGTAAGCAGTGAGCCCCCTTTGGAGATTAATGTTGACGATGTGAGCAAAATTAAATGTGAGCAATTCAAAGGCCATACCGTTTTTCACAGTAACCTGTTACTATACGCCGATAATCTGGCAGACCTGGAATTGGATTTTATAAAAAAAGGAGTTGTTGACACCGTACTGATATTGGATGAAATTTATTCTACACCAAAAATTAATTTATACTTTGCCATGAGTGATTTTAAAATTCCTTTTTATTTTTACAAAACTCCTAATGACCCCAAACCTGTGCAATTGGTGGTCAGGTATTACCTTCAGGGAGGACTTGATAATTACACTAATGACCGGGCCAGGTACCGGGGCGACAAATCGAAAGTAATGATTGTTGAAGACAAAGGATACGTTAACCAGTTACAGGCGATAATGGGTGATTGCAAAAAAATACCTGAAACGATGTGGGAGCTGTTGTCTTACCGTGATTATAGTTTGAAGCAAGTTATTAAAAAATATAACAAGTGTAAATGATCAGGCATTATTACTTTGTTTGTTTGCCAGGTACACGCCACTAAAAATAAGTACCGCAGCAATAATTTTATACAATGCTAAATCTTCATGTAAGAACAGCATCGCAATTAACGCTGCAAAAACAGGTTGGGTATAAATATAAAAACCGGCAATAGATGCGCCTAATATTTTTATCCCATACAAATTAAACAAGTAGGCCAAAAATGTACCGCCTATAACAATTAGTCCTATACTGGTAAAATCAATAGCTGTATATCTTTCCCATGGAATTTGAGTAAATTCTGTCCACCCAAAGGGAAGCACTAAAATAAATCCGATAGTAAAAATCCATCTCAAAATAACGAGGGGGTTATACTTCTGCATTAATGGTTTTACCAGAATAAAATAGATGGTATAAGATATGGCATTGATAATAATAAAAACATCTCCCAGTAAAGTTTGAGCCGCATTTCCTGAATTATCTTTTGCCAAAATCAAAACCAGTGCCCCTGAAACACCCAATGCTAAACCTGAAATCTTTAAAATTCCCAGCTTTTCTTTTAATATCCAGGCAGCAATAAAAACGATTAAAATTGGTGTAATAAGTAAAAGTAAAGCCGCATGAATGGGGTAGGTAAGCGACAGCCCCTTTATAAAAAATAATTGATTTATGGCTATCCCTGTTAGGGCACATAGAAAAAGCCGCTTTCTGTCTGATTTTTCGATATTATTCTTCACCGGGTTGAATAAATACAATATCCAAAACAGCAGTACACATACGCCAATCCTTACAATATTTAAACCGAATGGTTTTACCAGTTCTGTATTGGTAAGGTGTTTTACAGCAGTTAGGTTTATAGCAAAGAACAGATTTGTAAAAACCAATGCAATATGTGCTATGTGACTATTTTTCAAACAAAATATTTTGATGCCGTGGACCCGGTTGGCAAAAGTAAGTGAATAAAAAAAGCTATTGCGTTTTTACTCACAATAGCTTTATACTTACTAACCCAATAAGCATTTTTTTTATCCCCCTTAAGCCGACTGCATTTCTTTAATTTTTTCCCTGATTTTAGCTTCAATTTCATTGGCCATTTCAGGATTATCGAGCATTAATTGTTTTACCGATTCTCTTCCCTGGCCAAGTTTATCGTTATTATAACTAAACCAGCTGCCGCTTTTTTGTACAATCCCCAGATCAACTCCCATATCAATGATTTCACCAACTTTAGAAATTCCTTCGCCGTAAATAATGTCAAATTCTGCCAGCCTAAAAGGCGGTGCTACTTTATTTTTAACCACTTTAACTTTTACATGATTACCAATAGCGTCATCGCCGTCTTTTATTTGTGCCAAGCGGCGTATATCTAACCGGACTGATGCATAGAATTTTAATGCATTACCGCCTGTTGTAGTTTCGGGATTACCAAACATGACACCAATTTTTTCACGCAACTGATTAATGAAAATGCAGCAGCTGTTTGTTTTGTGTATAGTGGCAGTTAACTTTCTTAGTGCCTGGCTCATTAGCCTGGCCTGTAATCCCATCTTGCTATCGCCCATTTCACCTTCAAGTTCACTTTTTGGAACCAGTGCCGCTACAGAGTCTATGACTACAACATCTAAAGCACCAGAAAGAATTAAACGGTCTGCAATTTCCAAAGCTTGTTCTCCATAATCAGGTTGAGAGATTAATAAATTATCAATATCAACACCTAGTTTTTGTGCATAAACACTGTCAAATGCGTGCTCTGCATCGATAAAAGCGCACATGCCCCCTTTTTTTTGAGCTTCTGCAATTACATGAATGGCCAAGGTTGTTTTTCCTGAACTTTCGGGCCCGTAGATTTCAACCACTCTGCCTTTGGGTAAGCCCCCAATTCCCAATGCCATATCCAGGCCAATTGAACCGGTAGAAATAACTTCCTGTTCTATAATCCCTTTATCACTCATCATCATAACCGAACCCTTGCCAAAATCTTTATCGATTTTGTCCATCGTTAATTTAAGCGCTTTAAATTTTTCTGATTTTTCTAAATTGTCTGATTTGCTCATTGTCTGAATTTTTTAATTGATGTATCTGATTTTGCGTTGTAAATGTAAATTCGGAATCAAAGATAAGTGTTTAATTTTATTAACACTAATTTATTTAGTATTTTTTTGATAATTAATTTAGTTATCGCTCTTCTGTTTAAAAAAAAGACCCATCCCGAGGAGTCGGGACGGGGATGTGTTCAAGCATGAGAAAAATCTCAAAGGATAGATCCTTTGTTCTCAAAAAGGTTCGGCTTTAATAACGGGCCCAATAATTTATTGTGATATTGAGAAAGGCTTGCGTTTTAATAATAAACAAATAGAAGATAGTTTTTTGAAATAAACAATACCTCAAAGTGGTAATTATTTGCGAAAATCAGCCTTTTTTGAGGTATATATAAATTAATAAAATAATAAGAAGCGCGTTTATTTCATTTTTCCTGAATATGGCTAAGTCATCATTTTGTTTTATCCGTTTATTTCCATTAACCTTTTCAGCATGAAATTTTTGCCATTATGATAAAATATATTATCCAATAATTCATCTGCGTCAATGACATGTGCACTACCGGAAATTTTTGACAACCCATTTATCACATCAGTACGCATATCTTTTTTAAGTTGCTTAAGGCCGGTTACCTGTTTGCAACAGTCAATGGCATTTATGAGTCCATCAAAATCAGTTCCTATGCATATTTGTTTTGCGGCCTCCTGTAAATTGATTGAGGCATTATTCCCGGCAACCCATAAAATATGAATAATATTATTGACTAAAAACCGACGATGCATTTCTGAATACAAGGATTGGTCCAGGTTTTCAAATTCTTCGGTGGTCCAAACATTGGCCGCTTCGGTCCAAACCGGTAATGTTGTTGGTTGGGGCCCTAAAAAGAAATCAGCTTCTTCGTGACTGATATATTCCTGATCGTGAGGAACAGTTAAGCCGGGCATCACATTTTCATCTGCAAAACCTAAAATGCGTTGGTCAAATGAAAGGCCTATGATACCGCCGGATAAAATTATATTTTCTATATCCTCATCATACAAATTAATGCTGCTACAGTTGTGATAGATTTTTTCAAAATGCAGGCTTTGTGGTTTAAGATAAGTTATTTCGTAAACGAGTCCTTTATCAACAGGTTTTTTTAATACATATTTTACCCGGTCTTTTATAGAAAGGCCCGTTGTACCTGCATGGGTGCAAATTAAAGGTTGTAAAAACCGGTTATCAGCATTTGAATTATAGTGGGTATATAATTGCCAACGGGATTTTAAGCTCATGTGTTTAATATCAACCAGTATTTTTTTATTCATCATCAACGTAATCATTTCCATTCCCCAGGCTGTAATGCCATTTCGGGTTGGATAAAAATAGGCGGCATTAAAGAACTGAATGCCATGTGCATGATTACAAAATTGATTTTGCTGCATGTGACACAAATTGATTGACAGCACCGTATATTCGGCTGTAAACTCATTGAAATTTTTAAGATACGTTTCTTTTGCATTGGCCTCATTGGGATCATCAAAAAAACAATGCAACCCTTCAATAATTATTGCTGCATGAACGGTATGGGAATCCGCTTCATTAAAATCTGATTTTTTAGTCAGCAGTTTAAGTTTTGTATCGGGCCTTGCCGGAATGGCATTCAGCAACCAATTCAGCTCTTCCTTAATTAATTCATACGAATGCTCGCCGGTTGCCAGGTAAGCCAGCCGCCTGCTATCGATCAGATTTACACGGCCCTTGTTTGTAATGCTTTTTTCAGCAAGCGCCCTGCCTATTTTTTGTTCTGGTGCATGCAGTATTAATCCAACCATTTTTACATCTGCCTCTATTAACTGAGTAAGGTTTGATTGTGAATTAAGGACTTCATTAAACAGTTTATTGATTTGCAGTTTAAGATTGCGGGATATAGACAGCCGGGCATCAATATAATCCCAGGGTGTTGGTTTTGTTTCGGGATCAGAGAACTGGGGTTTTAGTCCGGGGTGGCAATGAAAATCGAAAAAAGGCATAATGGTCATCTTTAATAATATTAAATATACTCACTATGTTTTAATATTTAAAGAGATAAATAAAAAGCCGCTATAGTATAATTGGCAGCCTGTCTTTTTGATATAAAAATTAAAAAACCTTCAATTAGAAGGTTTTTTAATTTTGGGGTTTCAGAAGAATTATTTTAATTATAGACCTGATCAGCTATAGGGCTATTTGCTTTTTTTCGATCATTTTTCTGAGATTAAAAAGGGCATAACGCATACGACCCAGGGCGGTATTTACACTGCAGTCAAGAATCTTTGAAATTTCCCTGAATTTAAGATCAGCAAAATGGCGCAGAATAATAATTTCTCTTTGTTCTTCGGGAAGCTTGCAAACAAGTTTCATAATCTGCTCACTACTTTCCATCTTCATTATATTTTCCTCCGCATTTGACTCTTCAAATTGAAGCACATCAAAAATATCAAGGCCGTTACTGGTTCTGATTGTTGGCTTATTTTTAATTTTTCTGAAATGGTCTACACAAAGATTGTGTCCAATACGCATGGCCCATTTCTCAAACTTATCTTCTTCTTTATATTTACCAGCCTTGAGCGTTTCAATTATTTTAATAAAAAGGTCTTGAAAAATATCTTCAGCCAGGTATTTATCTTTTACAAATAAATAAATAGAAGTAAAAATGCGGTCTTTGTGCCGGTTTATCAATATTTCCATTGCGTAAGACTCGCCTTCATTGAATAATGCAATTAGTTGCTGGTCGGTCAGGTTTATCAGGTTTTTCATGATCAGGTTTTTATGATTATTTGATTGGATAAATGCTGAAACAAAACTAAATCAACATATAACAAAAGATTGTAGTTGCCTATTTAAACTCTGTGTAGTTTTATTTCTATTTAAATGGTATTTATACTTGGCTTAAAATCGTGTTTGAGTTGTTCTCGTTTTAAGCAGGCTATTAAACCCCTACGCCATTGTATTTTAATAGACTGGCAGGTAAGGGCTTTATAAAGATTTACATACCTGGATATAGTCTTGGTTTTTCTGTTACTATAAAATTGAATCAGCGGCTGATCAGTTATACCGTATTATGGTAATTCGCCGACTTGTATTTATTACTAAGATTAGAATAAAGCGGAAATAAAGATTAGAATAAAGAAATAAGCCCCTGCCGTTTAAGAAAATGAATTTATCCTATTGGTTTTCTATAAAAGCATGAGCAATCTGTTTGCAGCATTCGTACCTTCGCCGCATGAATTATTTAGATGAATTGAACGAACCGCAGCGGGAGGCAGTGATGCATGTTAATGGTCCTATTATGATCATTGCCGGGGCCGGCAGCGGCAAAACGAAAGTACTAACCACACGTATTACACATTTAATGGCTGCACATAAAATCGACAGCTTTAATATACTGGCGCTCACTTTTACCAATAAGGCAGCAGCCGAAATGAAGGAAAGGGTGGAAAGAATACTGGGCAATACCGAAGCCAGAAATCTATATATCGGCACTTTTCATAGTGTATTTGCAAGAATACTAAGAACCGAAGCGCCCAAACTGGGCTACCCCGGCAACTTTACCATTTACGATACCGATGATGCAAAAAGTGTAGTTAAAACAGTGATCAATGAACTGGCTTTGGATGATAAACATTATAAACCCAATGTGGTATATAACCGGATCTCATCTGCAAAAAATGCATTGATTGGGTCGGCAGAATATATGACTGACTATACCCTGCAACAAGAAGACGCCAGATCTAACCGCCCCGCCATCGGGCTAATTTATGATGCCTATGTAAAACGCTGTTTTAAAAACGGGGCCATGGATTTTGATGATCTGTTATTTAAAATGTACCTGTTGCTTAAAAACTTTCCGGATGCATTAAGCAGGTACCAGCACAAGTTTAAATATGTGATGATTGATGAGTACCAGGATACCAATACCGCCCAGTATGAAATCATAAAATTACTGGGTGCCATGCATGAAAATGTTTGTGTGGTGGGTGATGATGCTCAAAGTATTTACAGCTTTCGGGGTGCTACAATCGAAAATATTTTACAGTTTCAGAAAGATTACGACGACGTGAAAGTGGTAAAACTGGAGCAGAATTACCGCAGCACACAAAATATTTTACATGTGGCCAATGAAGTGATCGGCAACAATAAAAGCCAGATAGAGAAAAAATTATTTACCGTTAATGCTGAGGGAGAAAAGATAAACCTCGTGCGCACCCTGACGGATAATGACGAAGGGAAAATGGTGGCCGATACCATTCAGGAGCAAAAACTGCGCAACCATTATTACAATAAAGATTTTGCCATACTCTACCGTACCAATGCACAAAGCCGAAGCTTTGAAGAGGCTTTGCGCCGCATGGGCATTGCCTACCGCATTTATGGTGGTATGAGTTTTTACCAGCGTAAAGAGGTAAAGGATTTTATTGCTTACCTGCGCTTGGTAGTAAACCCCAGGGATGAAGAGGCTTTAAAACGCATCATCAATTTTCCGGCAAGAGGAATTGGTAAAACAACAGTTGATAAAGCCGTATTGTTTGCCAATGATAATAACCTGACCATGTGGGATATCATCAGCAACGCTTCGGGATATGGTTATAAAAGCGGAACCCTGGAAAGTATCGACGGTTTTGTAACCATGATCAAGATGTTCCAGAGTGAGTTGCAAAAAAAGAATGCTTATGACCTGGCCATCATTGTTGGCAAAAGCACCAATATTGTGAAGGAACTTTTCAATGATAAAACCACCGAAGGCTTGGCCCGATATGAAAATGTACAGGAATTATTGAACTCCATTAAAGAGTTTACCGAAACACCAATGAATAAAGAAGATGGTGAAGTGGGCGATAAAAGTCTGGGCGCTTACCTGCAGCAAATTGTTTTATTAACCGACGCAGATGGCGATGATAAAGAAAACCAGGATGTGGTAAAACTGATGACGATACATGCGGCCAAGGGTTTAGAGTTTCCGGTGGTGTTTGTTGGCGGACTGGAAGAAACCCTTTTTCCAAATGCCATGTCAATCAATACAAGGGAAGAACTGGAAGAAGAGCGCCGCTTATTTTATGTGGCCATAACCCGGGCTAAAAGCCGTTTATGGTTAAGTTATTCTAATGCCCGTTATCGCTTTGGACAGTTACAACAAAATGACCCCAGCCGTTTTTTAGATGAAATTTCGGAAGACTATGTTGATAAAAGTTATGCCGGTGGGGCCGCAACCAGTGGTGGCTGGAACCAGGGTGGGGCAAGAGAAAGAATGCAACGGAATTTTGGCGGCAGCGGCTGGCATGCAGCCCAACGTGCCGAAAAACAATATGGCGCCCCTCCTGCAAAAAAACAAACAGAAATTTTTACAGCAAAACCGGCAACCAGCAAGGCTGTAGAACATACTCCATCAGAAAATTTTGAACCCAGCGACACCAGCAACCTCCAGGTGGGTAATAAAGTAGAGCACATGAAATTTGGTTTTGGCGAAGTGTTGAAAATGGAAGGCGCTGCACATAACCCTATTGCTACCGTAAACTTTGATTTAAATGGAGAAAAGAAGATCATGCTCAATTATGCCAAGCTACGCATAGTTGAATAAGAATACTAAAGTGGAAGTGGAAGAAATAATGTTTGGTTTGGTACAAATGTGCCGCTCCTTCTCTTTTGGAGAAGGAGATGGGGGATGAGGCCGGAAGGCACTGCACATAACCCTATTGCTACCGTAAACTTTGAGTTGAATGGTGAAAAGAAGATCATGCTCAATTATGCCAAGCTGAGGATTATGGAATAATTTTTTTATCGCAGAGAAGCGGAGAAAATGAGGATACACAGATTTTTTTTCTTTGCGTATTCTCTTTAGCTCATTTTCTCAGCGTTGAATTTCCTTGCGAAATCCGAAAAATATCCCTTTTAACAGCCTTTTCAAACCAAAACAGCATAAATCTTGTTAGTTTTGTATCTGACTTTTTAAATATAGTTTTATGATCAAGACAGGAAATCCCGTTATCAGTATCTATACCGAGATGACACCCAACCCCGAAACGATGAAGTTTGTAGCAAATAAACTTTTATATCCGGGTAAGAGTATCGACTTTTCGGATGAAGCCGGTGCAAAACCATCGCCTCTGGCACAGGAGCTGTTTACCTTTCCCTTTATTAAAGCTGTTTTTATAGCCAGTAATTTTATTACGCTTACTAAAACTTCCGAAACCGAAGATTGGCAGGATGTGATCCCTTCAATCAAAACATTTTTAAAAGAATACCTCGAAGAAGGCAAAGTGGTGGTAAATGATGAAGATGTGGCAGCCATGAAAACCGAGAGTAGCAATACCGTTAGTGCAGATGATGATGATGTGGTAAAACGCATAAAAGAACTTTTGGAAAATTATGTAAAGCCCGCGGTTGAAATGGACGGCGGTGCCATTCAGTTTAAAAGTTATGAAGATGGCAGGGTTAATTTAATGATGCAGGGAAGCTGCAGTGGTTGTCCATCAAGTATGATCACTTTAAAAGCCGGCATAGAAGGTATGATGAAACGCATGATACCCGAAGTGAAGGAAGTGGTTGCGGAAGCGGAGTAGTTTATCTGTTTACCTGTTAAATAGTTTATGAGTAAAGCACTTCAACTTTGAAGTGCTTTTTCTTTTAGTTAATTGATGCTAACTTGAATATGTATTTCGTCATGAAAAATAATTCAGCCTTACATATCATTGCTGCTGCACTGCTGTTTCTTTTAGCCGGTTGTTATGTAAGCAATAATCCACAACGTAAAGAACTTAAATTACTGCAAAAAGGAAAACTTAAAGACGACAGCAGTTTCATTTATCACCTTCCTTACGAAGAAAACAAAACACATGTATTGGTACAGGGATATTTCAGTAATTACACACATAAACACCGTGCAGCCCTCGATTTTAAAATGAAGAGGGGAACAAAAATTTGTGCCGTAAGAGATGGAATTGTAGTACGGCTTAAAAAAGACGGAAACAAGGGTGGCAGTAACAGTAAATACCGCTCCTTCGGTAATTTTGTTGTTATTCAACATGCCGACAGCAGCAGATCCGGTTACTGGCATTTACAGTTAAATGGCGTGCTGGTAAATATTGGCGATACCGTAAAACAGGGCCAGGTAATTGGACTGAGTGGAAAAACGGGTTATACTTATTTTCCGCATTTACATTTTATTATATGGAGATCTGACAAAAAAAATGGCTGGCAACAAATTGGTTCCCGCTTTCAAACCAACAAAGGAATCCGTTATCTTCGGCCTTTCAGATTTTATCGCAATCAAATACCAAACAATTAAACCCCTTGACTATAACAGAAGTTTTTCAGCAGTTTATGGCAGATATGCACAACACACGTTGGTTTGAGTACGTGGCAGTATTTGCAGGCATTGCCAGTGTTTGGTACTCACGTGCCGAAAATATTTTAGTTTACCCGGTGGGATTGATCAACACCATTATTTATATCTACATAAGTTTTGATGGGCATTTGTTGGGCGAAGCCACAGTAAATTTTTATTACACGGTGATGAGTATTTCGGGCTGGTACATGTGGACAAGAAAAGACCAGCAAAAGGAAATTGTAATGCATATTACTTATTCCAGTAAAAAAGACTGGATGCAACAAATGCTGTTCTTCCTGTTTTTTTATACCAGCATTTTTATGGCGCTTACCTATTTTAAAGGGGCTTTTTTTGATGGCGTTATTCCCTGGGCTGATGCCTTTGCATCTGCCACAGCATTTACCGGCATGTGGCTGATGACAAAAAAGAAAGTGGAAAGCTGGTACTGGTGGATCGCTACCAATATTGCATCCATACCATTGTACTTTGTAAAACATTATGTTTTTACCAGTGTGTATTATGTGGTGTTACTGTTGATGGCTGTGTTTGGTTTATTTGAATGGATGAAAAAAGCTAAACTAAATAAAGCATGAGTTACTGTTCATTTATCGGTTCAATGAAACCGGGCGAACAATCGGTTCATAAAATTTATCATGATACCCAATATGGTTTTCCTATTGATGATGATAACGAATTGTTTTGCCGGCTGGTTTTAGAAATAAACCAGGCCGGCCTTAGCTGGACCACCATCCT
>CANKNL010000027.1 GCA_947483345.1 Chitinophagaceae bacterium
AAAAAATCACATCCTGTTAATGGCATCATAGTCCAGCAATTCAATATCGGGAGAGAGATAGCCCTGTTTCAAGGGCTCTTCTTTCATCAAATCGGTGCTGAGGTATTTTTTATTACTGTCGCTGAATACCGTCACCACGTTTAAAGGCTTTGGGGATTGATTTTGCAATTGAATGGCGCCTATCAGGTTAGCACCCGAAGATATACCCACAGCCAATCCTAATGTTCGTGCCAGTTTTTGTGCCATTAAAATAGAATCACCATCAGATACTTTAATAACCGGATCCATGTCGTTCAGCTTTACAATGGCCGGTATAAATTCATCTGAAATGCCCTGAATGCGGTGCGACCCAACTTTGTAACCTGTAGACAGTGTAGGAGATTCTGCCGGTTCCAGAGGATGTATTTTTATTTCCGGGTTTCTTGACCGCAGATATGTACCAACGCCCATAATGGTGCCACCCGTGCCTACACCGGCTACAAAAGCATCTGCCTTGATGTCGATGGCCTGCAGTTGCATCCATATTTCCTTGGCTGTCGTTTTTTCATGCGCCTCGGCATTATAGATATTTTCAAATTGGCGTGGTAAAAAAATGGAAGAATCAGCCGCTGCCATCTGTTCGCTCAATGCAATACTACCCAAAAACCCACCCTTCTCTTTCGACATCAATATCACTTCGGCACCCAGACTTTCAATGATATTGACCCTTTCTTTGCTCAGCCAATCGGGCATAATAATTTTTACATTATGCCCCAATGCTTTTCCAATGGCACTGAAAGAAATACCCGTATTGCCACTGGTGGCTTCTACAATACAATCTGTGTGCTTTATTTTGCCGGAACGATATGCCTGTTGAAGAATGTACAGGGCCATACGGTCTTTAATACTACCCGTAAGGTTATAATGTTCGCATTTTACATAAACCTTGTTGGTTATATTTTTATACCGGTATACGATCTCAATCATCGGTGTGTTACCGATGAGCCGCCAGAGGTGATTGAACTTATTTTCTAATTTCGTTTTCGTATGTTAAAACTAAAATAAATCTACCGGATTATTTCGCAAACTGACCAATATCATAAACTACACCGCTTTGCTGTACATTTGAATTACAATAAACAAACTCCATGAATTCAACAGCATCAGCTTTGCAGGTATTATTTAACCGGATACCAAGGAGACATACTTTAGAAAATGTAAAAGACATTTATGATATCCTCAATAACTATGAGGAGATATTAATAACGATAGAAGCCCTGAACCCATTTTATGAAAAAAATATACCCGTTTATTTTGATGAGCTGGAACAGGTTAGATCAACGATAAAAAAGTCAACAGACAATAAGGCTTCCAAAAAAACCAAGGACCATCTTTTTGATGAAGGCTCGGGTAACTTGAAAGACAGTATGCAATCATTGATACAGGTATATGGAGATGGGAAGCGCACGGCCTAAAATGACTGTTACAACTATAATTTAACAATTAACAGTTTTTGTTAACAGCAGCATGACCTATTTTTTTAAACCTTTGTATCAAACAACAAGACCATTGAAAACCAGTATACTTTTTGCATTTATTTTATGTTCAGTTTTTACAAAAGCTCAACAAGTTGAAAGCATTCATGTAAATCTGTATACCGACAGTTTGAAAAAAGGCACATTCAATTATATCAATATTGATGGCCGGTTATCAAATGGCAAATACCTGCCTTTAGATAGTACCCATCTCATTTTCTGGTCTTCGGCAGGTAAATTCAGCGGTAACAGTTTATGGATAGACAAAAACATACACACAGAAAAAGTAGATATTAAAGTGTATTTACGAAATAATCCGGCATTGGTAAAAACGTTTACCATCTATATTAAGCAAATGCCCGATCCCGAATTAAAAACCATGGATGAGATCCTGATTAAACCCAAAGGTAAAAAAGGCAAATAATTATTTATGCTCAAAAGCAAAATGCCCGGTAATCCAGATAGATTTGCCGGGCATTTTTACTTGAAAAATAAATTAAGCGAATTTCTTAGCGTCTTCTAAAAACTTTGCCAACCCGATATCGGTTAAAGGATGTTTTAATAATCCTAAAATTGAATCAAGCGGACAAGTACAAACATCAGCACCGGCCTCGGCACATTTAATGATATGTAAAGGATTACGAATTGATGCCGCCAGTATTTCAGTCTTATATCCCTGCATTGAAAATATCTGTCTCATCTGGTGTATCAGCTCCATGCCATCCCAACCGCTGTCATCTACCCTGCCCAAGAATGGCGACACATAAGTAGCACCTGCTTTTGCAGCCAAAATGGCCTGACCAGCACTAAAAATAAGCGTACAGTTTGTTCTGATACCATTATCAGTAAACCATTTCAAAGCTTTTATTCCGTCTTTAATCATGGGTACTTTAACTACAATATTCGGGTGAATGGCCGCCAGCTTCTTCCCTTCGGCAACAATACCGTCAAAATCTGTAGAAATCACTTCGGCACTGATATCGCCATCTACCAGTTCGCAAATGGTTTTATAATGTGCCATTACGGCTTCCTGGCCTTTAATACCTTCCTTAGCCATTAAAGATGGATTGGTAGTAACACCATCTAATATCCCAAGATCATTTGCTTCTTTAATTTGTTCCAGGTTGGCCGTATCGATAAAAAATTTCATGCTATTTATTATTTAGTTAAAAAATCAATATTTAATGCAAAAGTAAAATAAATGGAAGCGTAAAAAGTAACTATTTATACAGTTAAAAGCATAAAAGTGTGAATTAGCATCATCAAAAATAAAAGTAGTTTCTCAACCTTGACTGATGGGCATAAAAATGGCAAGTTACTTACATCGCACCGCTCAACCATCTACCCTTGCTACCTTCCGGTCCTGGGGGAGTTCAACAGGAGCTGGCCGTATAAGACTTGCCGGGGCAAAGATAAGGAATGCGCTTTAAAGTTTAAGCTTAAGGTGATAAGTTATTTACAAAACCCCATTCTCCGAAAATAAGTCCATTACCATGGTCCGTCATTTTCTTCTTAAAAACTAATCCCCGGCTTATCCGTTCTCGAATTTATTTTTCCGATGCCTATCAACTGATCGGCACGGTCGGTAAATGATTTGTAATACATTAAAATAGTATACCCATTTTCTGTTTCCCAGTAGTCACCCTCCAGGTCACGGCGGTTAGCAACCTTATTTTTATCCACAGCGATATAGGTATAATTATAATAGCCCTGTTTTAAAAAAGCTTGGCATTCATAAATGCCTTTTTCGGTATTAAAAACCATTTTGGTTTTATCATTAAACTCATAATTGGTTAGCTGACCCGCCAGGTAAATATCTTTATCAGCATACGCGATGCCATTGGGTGCGGCTAAGCTAAAGTGTACCATGGCAAAATCGCCCTGCCAGTAAGGATTTATGCTTTCGTAAGTTTCAACAAGGTACATCCCATTTAAATCCCGGAAATAAACATATCGCTGTGCACTACGGTCCACATCCGGAAATAAAAACATATCGGTTGATGTTTTTTTATAATCCGCTTTTTGCACCCTGTCGCTTTGCAGCCTAAAGCTCCGTAAGTCAAGCCAGCGCCACTCTTTACCTGCAGGAAACAGGCCATTATTTTCTGAATTATACTCCAGTGTATTGCCTCTTACAAAGCTTGGTTTAATATCTTTGAGTGCATTATCCCATCGGTTATTTTGCAGAATGACCACTTTAATCTGTTGTGCCGCACTAAACGTATTTAACCCATTGATATTGGCAGAAAACTGAATTTTTTGATGTGTTTTAAAAAGTTGCGGTGTAAAGGGCTGAACAACCTGTCCGCCAATAGATGCCTTCTGCTCCAGCACCAACAAGCGCCTGGTAAATGCCAGCTTGGAAGTATCCCCATCTAAAAAAACCTTTAAAATATAATTACCCGACATGGTCAAAGTCGTATTTCTATCAGGTACCATGGCCTGGTAATGGGTATACCTTGTTAAGGCAATTGATGAGTAGCGGTAGGTTGATATCCGTTGTTGTGTAAATCCTTTGGTGTATAAAAACGGACTGATATCAACCGGTTTCCAATCGTAATCGCAAAGTTGAAAACTGTAATAATAACTTTTCATATTAGCCTCCAGGTCGTCAAAATTCAGTTCCATCTGATCGCCGCTGTTCATTTTATAAACCGGTAACGATTCCTGATCACCACTCATATGAAACCGTACAGCCTTGATATTGTCTTTATACACGGCATCTGTTAGCTGAGAAAAAGCCGGGTTGATAACAAAAAAGCAATTGATAAAGAACAGGAAACGAACTAAATTCTTTATCCCGGCTTTTTGTTTTTTCAGAATCAGCATGTTAACTGTACCGTTTATTTCGGTGTGTCTCATTTTAATCCCATGGCCTGTTTTAACTTTTCCCATGTTATCTATAATCATTACGTTTAAATAAAATACTTTTGTAAGATACCAAAAAATATACCGTTTGAATGTTTCTGTCTTCATAGCAAAACGAATTGCTTTTAACCGGCAAAAGAGTTTCTCCAAATTCATCATCAGGCTTGCCATTGGTGCCACGGCCATCAGTGTGGCCATTATGATTGTAGCCATGAGTTTTGTAAACGGTTTTCAACAGGTCATCAGCAATAAGGTTTTTAGTTTTTGGGGACATCTACGGGTACAGCAAAATGTGGAGAACCGGGTCAGCATCGCCGAAGAATATCCCATAACACAAAATGACAGCATTGAGCAATTTCTGAGAGCATTACCACAGGTTAAGACGGTAGAACGATTTGCCACCAAATCGGCCATCATTAAATACCAGGCAGATATTGAAAGTGTATTGTTAAAAGGTGTAGACGCATCTTTTGATTTTACCCGACTTCAACCTTTTTTACAATCGGGTAAATGGATCACATTTAAAGACAGTGGATACAGTAATGAAATTAATATTTCCACATACACAGCCAACCAGCTACAAGCGGCTGTTAATGACAGTGTTTTTGTTTTCTTTTTCAGAGAAGACGGATCAAAAACTGCCCGATGGCTAAAGATTGCCGGCATTTATAAAACGGCTATTGAAGAATATGATAAGAATTTTGCGATTAGCGACATTAACCTGATCAGAAAATTAAATAACTGGGAGTCTGATCAAATTGGAGGTTATGAAGTTTTTTTATTTGATTATAAGGAAACTGACTCGCTAAATAATTTTATTTATGCCGAATTACCGCAAAGCTGGTACAGTAAATCCATTAAAGAAATCTATCCAAATATTTTTGACTGGTTGGGCTTGCAAGGGCAAATTAAAAACATGCTGCTGATCATTATGATGGTTGTGGCAGTTGTTAACCTGATTACCTGTCTGATCATTTTGGTTTTGGAAAGAACCAGAATGACAGGTATACTTAAATCTCTGGGTGCATCAGACTGGCAGGTGCAGCAGATATTTTTATACAACACATCAGTAATCGCCATTACAGGCATAGCTGCAGGTGCAGCACTGGGACTTGGTATTTGCTGGTTACAGGAAAAAACAGGATTTATTAAATTAAATGAAGAAGCTTATTATATGAATATGGCTCATGCAGATGTAATATGGTGGCAGGTTGTATTGATTTGTTTGGCTACTCTGGCGGTATCCTTTGCAACTTTAATTATTCCTACACTGCTTATTAAAAAAATAAAGCCGGTAAAGGCCATTCAGTTCAGATAAACGCTTACATTATACTACATGAGAAAGAATAATCCCTGTTGCCACTGCCGCATTTAATGACTCTGCCGCTCCAATCCGGGGGATATTTATTTTTTCATTTACAAAATTCATCACGTCATAACTAACCCCATTCGCTTCATTACCGATGATCACTATACCCTCTTTCAACTTGCCAATTGTTTTTACATCCTTACCCTCCAGCGATGCTGAATAAATTGTCAATTTGCTGTTTTCCTTCAGCCAATTGATCAAGTCGGCATAAATAATATTTACCCTGCCCAGGCTCCCCATGGTACTTTGCACCACTTTGGCATTGTACATATCGGCACAACCAACAGAACAAACAATATCTGTTATCCCAAACCAATCGGCTATACGGATGATGGTGCCCAGGTTGCCCGGGTCCTGTATGGTATCTAAAACCAATGTTATTTTAGCATTGGTTTCAAAGTGTACATGTTGTTTTCTTTTTTCAAAAATAGCCAACACCTGATGTGCTGATGATAAAGAAGATATTTTTTTGAGCTCAAAATCCGTCACTTCATGGATGGTTGTGTCCTTTAATTTCAATAGTAATTTATCCTGATCCTTTAGCCATTCAGGTAAAGCCAAAATCTCCTGACAGACAAATGTCCGGCTATTGATTAAGTCCGAAACCAGCTTGGGCCCTTCGGCTATAAAAAGCCCTGTTTCATCTCTGAATTTTTTGTGCAGTAAACTTTGGATATATTTGGTATGCGTTTTGCTTAACATTGTTGCTTATATATTTTATGCCGGTTAACCCATTAATTAAATTCAGCAGTTTGTATCCAATGAAATGGTTCTTTTTCATAGGCCTTATGATGGCTTCCTGTACCATTCCCAAAAAGTATCAAAAAGGCAAGCCTTTTATTGCTAAAAATAATATCGAAGTTAAGGGAGGAAATTTTAGTAAAGAAGAAAGGGCCACATTAAAGCAGCGATTAAATGCACAATTAGACGACAGTTCCAGAATAAATGTGATTGATAAATATTTTATACGACATGTTATTGTGAGTCCGCCGGCCTATGACAGTAATGCGGCGACAAAATCAGTCAGAAATATGGAAACGTCGATGCTGCATCTGGGATATTATAAAGCCAGTGGTCGTTTTCGGGCTGATACAGTCAACTATGGCGATCAACAACGCGTGCATGTTAAATACCAGATAGATGTAAATAAACCAACCCTAATTGATACGTTATTGTACATATTACGTAAACCCGATCTGCAAAAACTGGCTTTACAAAATATGGACCAGAGTTTAATTAAAAAAGGGATGCCGGTGACCAAGTCTGCTGTATTAGGGGAATTAAACAGATTGGTTGATATATATCGTAATAACGGCTATTATAAATTCAGTTCTAAAGAGTTGGTGATGCGTGGTGATACCACGGTTGCCGCATTAACCACAATCACTGATGATATTTTTGAGCAGTTAAAATTGCTGGCAGAAGCCCAACAGGCCAGAGATTCTCCTACTGTAAAGTTGGCTGTTGTTTTAAATGCACCTGCCGACAGCAGTAAATTAGCGCCCTATTACATTAATAATATTTATATTTTACCGGATTATAAAAACGGCGATAAGCTAACAGATAAGACTTTAACCGAAGCCGTTATTACTAAAAAAAAATGCGACAGCTGTGCTGCTGATACCAATTTTATAATCCGTTATCATAAATTTTTATTCCGGAATCGTTTTTTAACCCGGCAGATTTTTTTGCGCAAAGGGAATTTATATAATCAGAATGATTTTTATAAATCGTTAAACAATTTTGCCAAGGCAGGCGTATGGCAAAGCACAAACATTTTGATTGAAGAGGTAAAAGGAAAAGACAGTCTGCATCTGATAGATTTAATTATTCAATTAATGCCCGGAAAACAATTCGGCTATGAGGCCGCATTGGAAGCAAGTTATTCAGCTTCGAGCAATACAAACAGTGTAACCGCAGCCAATGCCGGTAATTTGCTTGGGCTATCAGGTAATGTATCATTACTTAACAGAAATTTTCAGAAAGAAGGGATAAAGATGACCAATTCGCTGCTTGCCGGTATTGAATTTAATTTCAGGCCAGACAGTAATAATACCAGAAATCTGATCAATTCCAATGAAATCAGTTATACCAATAATATAGCTTTTCCCAGGTTAATTTTTCCTTTTATCAAATTTAATAAAGACAAACGTTTTATTACAAAAGAGTCTTTCATTACAACTAAGTTCTCCTATATAAACCGTATTAACCTCTTCAACCTGCAGTCATTTAATTTTGGCGTTGGTTATTCAGCAACCACAAAAAAGAACAGGCAATGGGTCTTCAGGCCTTTAAATTTTGAATTCGCCCGGCTTTATAATGAAACGGACAGTTTTAAAAAGACTTTGCTGGATAACCCTTTCTTACGCTATTCATTCAACACGGCATTGGTAGCCGGTTCCAGCATTGGTTACCGGTTCAATAAAGTTAACAGTAAACACAGCAACCGGCAACATAGTTTAAAGATCAATGTAGAAGAATCGGGGTTACTTTGGGGTAGATTGGGCATTTTTAAAAAATATTTACGCCAGTTTGTAAAAGCAGATGCAGAATACATTTATTCGGCAAGTAGACCAAAAGCTGCTTTTATTTTCAGGGTGTTTGGGGGCATTGGAATTGCATCCAAAAGCGATACCACACTGCCGTTTTTTAAACAGTATTTTGGTGGTGGCAGCAACAGTATGCGTGGCTGGCCTGTACGTGGCATAGGCCGGGGATCGCAACCGCTTTCACCCTATGGCTCTAATTCATTTAATGACCGCACAGGCGATATACAACTGGAAACCAATATTGAATACCGTTATACCATTGCACAGATCATTCCCAATTCACTGGTGCTAAAAGGTGCCTTATTTGCTGATATGGGCAATGTGTGGAATTTCAGAAATTCGTTACCCGGAGGTGGCTCAGACAGTACCCAGTTTCAGTTTAGAAATCTGTACAAACAATTAGGCGTTTCTGCAGGCACGGGTTTCCGACTGGATTTCAATTATTTTGTGGTGCGCTTTGATTTTGGCTTCAGGTTTAAAAAGCCCGATGTGATCAAAAATGATGGTTGGCAGATTCCGGATATTAATTTTAATAATTTATTCAGACGGGGAGAAAACCTCACGGATCCACTCAATCCGGGCAATACCTACAATGATAACCGATACAAAAAATGGCGCTACGAAAATTATAATTTAACGATTGGAATCAGTTATCCTTTCTAAGGATGTTAATCCGTTAATTGGTTAATTAGTTAATCCGTTAGGCGGATCCCTATTTAGTCTTTTTTATTGTGTTTAGGAGAGGACGCAATAAATTTTATGTATCCATTAAGTTTTGCCAGAATCTTTTCTGCCTCGTTTAATAATTCTTCAGCTTTGTCATTTTCAATTATTTTTCTTCTTTTACATTTTGATAACCATGATTTAGTTTCCTGTATTGAACCTCTGGAATAAAAGAAAAACTGCTTACTTTCTTTGTAAAAATATCGACCATACCCTTCAGCAATATTTGCTGCAATAGAGCCTGCAGATCTTACAACCTGCTTACCAATAGTATCTTTCCGAAAATTATCCCAATCCAATACAATATCCCAAATACTATCAGAAAAAGCTTCTGATAATTGATAAACTTCCAGTTTCTCCAAAGTATAATCCATCATATTAAATTTAACATGAAATGATACCTAAATTTACGAATTAACCAATTAACGTATTAACGTATTAACGAATTAACCGATTAACCAATTAACGTATTAACGTATTAACCAATTAACAATTGTTCAAACTCTTCCATACCCACAGCATCTTCGTTCCTGAATTCCCCAATTCTGGTACGGCACAAACTGCTTAAATACCCGCCACAGCCTAATGCCGCGCCATAATCATTGGCAAGGCTGCGGATATACGTGCCCGTGCCACAGATCACTTTAAAATGTACTGCCGGTAATTCAATTGCAGTTATTTCAAAAGATTTGATGTTGATGCTGCGTGGCTTTAATTCCACTTTGTCTCCCCTTCTTGCTAATTCATATAAAGCAATGCCCTCTTTTTTTATAGCAGAGAACATCGGTGGCAGTTGTTGAATATCGCCCACAAATTCTTCAGTAGCTTTTTGCAGCATATCGTTGGTAACAAAAGAAAAATCTTTTAGCTGCTCAGGTTCACTCTCCAGGTCGTAGGTTGGGGTAACAGCACCCAGCGTAATGCTGCCGGTATATTCTTTCTCCTGCGCCATGTACTCGTTTATCTTTTTGGTAAACTTGCCGGTGCAAACAATCAGTAAACCGGTTGCCAGCGGATCAAGCGTACCGGCATGCCCTATTTTTTTTATCTGGATCAGGCTACGCAGTTTACGCACCACATCAAAAGATGTCCAGTGCAGAGGTTTGTTTATTAAAATAACTTTCCCATCTGCATAGGGCTGCTGGATGGCCGGATCAATGGGAATTCTTTCGGTACGTTCTTTTTTAACAGGAGCTTCTCCGGCTTGTATTAATTTGTTGGTATATCTTAATCGGTAGGTTTCTTTACGTGCCAAATGTTTTTTTTACAAATGTACAATTTGAATCTACAATGACTTGAAGTTAAATCAGATCGCCTGCCTCGCCTTTAACTCCAAATATTTATTAACTGCATTAACGGTTAGTTTATCGGGAGGCGTTAAAATAGAAAGGATGCCATGCTTTTTTAATTCCTTTACAATGAGCCTTTTTTCAAACTCAAATTTTTCGGCAATGGTTTTTATGTAAACCTCTTCTACATTCTTTGCATCTAAGTGAGAGAGGGAATGCAGTTCGGTATTTTCAAAAAACACCACCATCAGCAAATGGTGCCTGGCAATGGATCGCAGGTAATTCAACTGCCTGTTCAGCCCAGAGAGAGATTCGAAGTTTGTATACAAAACAATCAGGCTGCGGTGCTTGATGCGGCCGCGTATCTGCATGTACAACATATCATAATCACTTTCTAAAAAGGCTGTTTCCTGATTGTATAATAACTGTAAAATATTTTCTCGCTGTATGGGCTTGCGGTCTGCAGCCAGCAGCGATCCCATTTTATTGGAGAACGTCATCAGCCCCACCCTGTCCTGCTTTTGTAAACACACATTGGCTAAAACCAAGGTACTGTTAATGGCATAATCCAGTAAGGTTAATCCCCCAAATGGCATTTTCATCAACCGGCCTTTATCAATAATACAATACACCTGCTGGCTTTTTTCGTCGGTATAATTATTAACCATCAGTGAGCCCTTTCTGGCAGTGGCCTTCCAGTTCACACTACGCACATCATCGCCGCGTACATATTCTTTGATCTGCTCAAACTCCATACTGTGGCCGATCTTACGCATACGTTTATTACCATATTCGGTTTGTATGGTTGTTTGAGATAAGAGTTCATATTTACGCATTTGTAAAAAAGAGGGATACACAGGCACCCGATCTTCCGCTTCTATATTATGGCGGCGCTTTACTAAGCCCAATACCGATTTTACATAAATGATAATCCGGCCAAATTCATATTCGCCCCGTTTTACCGGCCTTAGTTTATACCCGATATTTTTTTGTTCCCTTGCACCGAAACGATGAGTTAACTGCCAGTCTCTTTTTTGAAACTGCACCGGCAGTTCATCAATGATCTCCATATCAACAGTAAACAGCATATTGTTTTTTACTTGTATCTCCACTTTATTGTCATCGCCGTTACTCATCCGGTCTGCCATTATTCGTTTGGCTGCAGGTGCTTTACCTAAAACAAAAAGAAAGACATAATCAATAAAGAACATGGCCATAAAAATCACTAGCAGTATACTTACCATTAAGAAGATCCCAGGAAAAAAGAATGACAGGATAAACAATACAATACAAAGCCCCATTGCCAGATAAAATCTTAACGGCAGATATAATGCTCCAATGTATTTTTTTAAATAGGTCATAACTATGCCCCTGGGGGCTTTAGGCGTTTTTATCTTGGCACTTCTATTGCTTTTAAAATAGTGCCAATCAAATCATCTGCTGTAATACCCTCCATCTCTTTTTCGGGCGTAAGTATAATGCGGTGCCTTAATACATGCGGCGCCATGTTTATAATATCTTCTGGCGTAACAAAATCTCTTCCCTGTATAGCCGCATTGGCTTTTGCCGATCGCAAAATAGCCAAGGAAGCTCGTGGTGAAGCACCCAGGTACAAGGCCGGATTATTGCGTGTTTCATGAACGATCTTTGCAATAAACTCAATCAGTTTGGGTTCTATGATGATGGACTGTACCTGGTTGCGGTAATGCTGCAACTCAAGGGGTGTCAATAATTTCCTTACTCCCTCTAACATCTGCGCCTGCGTTTTTCCCTGCTGCCTGTTTAAGATCGTTATCTCTTCTTCCAGTGTTGGATACTGCACTTCAATTTTAAATAGAAAACGATCCAGTTGGGCTTCGGGTAAACGGTATGTACCTTCCTGTTCAATCGGATTTTGCGTAGCTAATACAATAAAAGGGAAACGCATCTGATGCGATATGCCATCAATGGTAACCTGGCGTTCTTCCATCACTTCAAACAAGGCAGCCTGTGTTTTTGCAGGCGCTCTGTTGATCTCATCTATTAAAACAATATTACTGAAAATGGGCCCGGCTTTAAATTTAAAATCGCCTTCGCCCGGATTAAAAACCGACGTGCCAATCACATCACTGGGCATCAGGTCGGGTGTAAACTGCAGCCGCGAAAAATCAGCATCAATGATCTTGGCCATCAGTTTAGCTGTTAACGTTTTGGCCACTCCCGGTACCCCTTCAATTAAAATATGGCCGTCGCATAAAAGGCCAATCAACAAAAGATCAACCATGTTATATTGTCCGGTTATCACCTGTGCAATTTCATTTTTAACATCATAAACAGTTCTGTTTAAAGCGCTCAGATCAATGCGTTGTTCAAATAAGTTTTCTTCCATCAGTTTTAGTTTTATAATCCAATTTTATAAAGTGTAGTTAACCTTACTAGTTTTGGCTGTTTTATAATTTAATTATGCGTACCCTTGTTTTTATAAAAATATTGCATTTGTTCATGTAAAGAAAGTAGCTGGTAATCATTAACCACATCACTGTTATGTGCGGCCATAATGGTACGGTAAAGTGTATCAACCTTTTCTTTTTCCACTCCGGCTTTGCGGCTCAGCATGGCTATAAAATCATCATTAACATGATTGGTATTTAAAAAATAGGTATTGCGAATGTACTCATTAAAATAAGTAATCATCTTGTCGGCAATATTTTTATTGTCTTTTTTCTGCAGGTATAGCCGGCCAATGGTTTCGGTAAATGTTACCGATGTGTTTTCATTGGGTTTAAGCTGTTGTATGATACGTTGTACTCTTTTACCACCAAATAATATATAGAGCAACAACAACAACAGCGACAACCAGAAAGCCATTTTCAATGGCGGGTGCTTCATGATTTCGCTAAATGAGGAAAAGCCCTTGTCTGTATTTTTTCGCGACTTGATCTTATTATAATGATCATCCCAATACACATGCTCTGGCGTGCTTTCGGTAAAGGCAAATGCATTGATTACATATTTATAATTGTTTTCATTGAGCAGAAAATAATTGCTGAATGCCCGGGGTTCACATTGAAGAAAAAGCTTTCCCTTACCATAAAAATGCACAATAGAATTGGGTAATTTGCTGTCGTTATAGCCAAGTACACGGGTATTACGGTTGTTGAGTTCTGTAAAATAATTTTGAAAAGGATAGTAATAATAAGCCCATTTAAAATCAGGTTGCAGAATGGAGCTGACAGCGGTATTTTGCATAATACCATTTATCTTTTCAAAAACCGGGTTTGAATACATTTCATGGCAGCCAATTTTGGCAAGCAACAACTCATCAATTAAGCCCGCAGCTATAAACAGGTTGTTACCTGCATGCACAAAGGCCATCATGGCATCAACCTCCTCTTCATTAACATATAATTTTGATGCGATGCAGATATATAATGCGCCCGTATCGCTGATGTTTTGCCAGGTATTTTTAAAATTTTGCTTTTTAGTCCGGAGGGCATTGTTTTTATAGATGGCGCTTATCTGCCGGTAAGCAATATCCGCTCCGAAAGGTTTTTTATCCAGTTTTGAATAGCTTTCGACCAAAGAAGGCAGCCTTCGGTTACTGCCACCACTCAAACAGGCGCTGAATAGTACGGTAACCGTAAGCCATAAAAAAATATAGTTGTACCTAGTCTTCAATGCTGATTTAAAAGTTTTTGATTTAAGTTGATGAACTGGTTTTCAATTTTTTGATACCTGTATTGTTCAATTTCAAATCCACCATACCATACATACTCATAGTTAAGCGTAAGTGCAGCAAAATCGTTTTGATACTTGTGATTCGCCAGATCACGTACATATTGAAAATTGGTTTTATCAGGTGCCAGTTCTAAAATATTTTTATCAGCTAACAGGTGCAGGCTTCGTAAATATTGATAGCGAACAGCCTGTCGATAGTTTTTGTTTTGCAGCGCCTGCCCTATCAGGGCCTCAAAATCACTCTCCTTGGTAATCACTTCGGTTTCTAATGCAGCGTCGGCATCTTTAGCAGATTTTGTCTTGCGCTGAAACACCCCCTCGGCCAAAAACAAACGATACATAATGAAGAGGATAAACAAAATGGCGGCTGTCCACATCAAAACACGCAAAACGCCAGAACCCAGTATCCTATTAAGTATTCCCGAACCGGCATACGTTGGGCTTTCTGTAATGTCATTTTTCTTCCGGCTTTTTAAAAGACTGTCTAAATAGCTGGTATAGCCATACGCCTTTTCATGCCGCCAGTTAGCAATTGAATCGTAGGACAGGATTAAATTATTTTGGACCAAACCGGTATCTGTTTTGGCGGCATCTTGCACGTCAGCTTTTTCAACATGGTCTGCTGTTGCCGTATCATCTATAATCACCTCTTCAGCCGGCGGGGATAGAGGCTCTTCTTTTTGTAATAACGACGAATCCACATAAATGAACTTTTTCTGTGCCCGGGCAGCAGATAAAAAAGTAAGCATCAGTATTAATATGAAACTAATTTTTCGCATGTTCATTTTTCAACCGGTTGATGAGACCATCGGTTTGAATATAATAACCTTTACGGTGTAAACGTATGGGGCGTATAATAAAATACCAGATGATGAAAGCAGCAGATAGGACCAGAATTACAATGCTTACCCAAACCGGCAAACCGGTATTGTTTACCTTATCATATGTCTGGCTCATTAAATGGGTGACATAACTTTCAAAAAATGCGGCAACAATAAAAACGGGTATCAGGCTTATTAAAATTTTGGCGGCATCTTTTGCATGCCTTTTAAAAGAAACCATGCGGGAGTAGGTGCCGGGGAATAAAATGCCGCTTGCCAGTATAAAGCCTGCAGTAGCGGCTATCACTATAGCCGAAATCTCCAGTGTACCATGTATCCAGATGACCAATACTGATTTTATGCCCAGGCCTTTTGAAAAAAACATATACTGAAAAGCGCCCAGCATCATCCCGTTTCCCCACATGATCATCACCGTAAACAAACCCAATGTAAACCCGCCTATAAAGGCTTTAAAAGCTACACTGATATTATTAAATCCAATCCAGACAAACATCGAAAAAGGATTGCCGTCTTTGTATACGCCAAAAGGATCACCCTTATCAATATTCTCTTCCGTCATATCCACATAACCATCCCCCAATATGCCTCTTACAAAATCGGGGTTATGTATAGAAGAAAACACACCAATGGTAACAAATAAAATAAAAACCACTGCGGTAAATAAAAAAATGCGGTGATATCTTTTAAATAAAAGGGGCAATTCGAATTTCCAGAACTGAAATATACGGCTGTATTTTTCTTTTTTGTTTCGGTAAATGCTTTGATAGATACCTGCTGCAATACCATTTACCCAGCGGGTTACCTTACTTTTTGGATAGAATGTTTTGGCATAACTCAGATCATCAATTAAATTAATAAAACGCTCTGCAGTTTCATCCGGATTGTCGGTTGGCGAATGCTGGTAAGTATTCCATTTGTCGGCATTCTTTTTAATAAACAGCGCTTCCCTCATTACAAAAGATTACAGGTTTGAATTAAGTATGTAAATTCCTGTTTTTTTCATTCATAAAAAAATTGATGTTTTGTCTCTTCTGTTAACGGCAATCGGTAATTTGCATACCTATGGCGATCATTCAAATAGAAACGGCATTTAATATTGATCTGGAGTTTGAAATTGCTGAATTTCATAAAAGGCTGCTGGCCTACATTATTGACTTTGTTCTGCTCATCCTTTTTTTAACCTGCATGAAATATGTGCTGTACGATGAACTATTATTAAACTTAAACAATAATGCGGGATTGGATATACTGATCATTTCGGTGCCCATGCTGTTATATTCATTGCTCACCGAGTTATGGCTGAACGGACAAACCATTGGAAAAAAAATTCTGGCCATCCGGGTCATCAGTCTCGAAGGTGGCGAACCTACATTTGGCCAGTTTTTATTACGCTGGATCACCAAGTTTTTTGAATGGCCTTTTTTATTCGGCTATATTGCTTTTTCCAATACCAATGTGGTGGGGTATACTTTTATAACCGGTTTATTTGGTATTGTAGTTGTCATCATCATTGCGGTGTCGAACAAAAATCAACGCTTGGGCGATATGGCTGCAGGTACCGTTGTGGTAAATACCAAATCTACCTTAACACTTGCCGATACGGTCTTTATGCAGATTGATAAAACGGATTATAAAGTGATGTTTCCGCAGGTGATGCGGTTGAGCGACCGGGATATTAATACCATCAAAGGCGTATTAACACAGGCCGGTAAAAAAAATAATTATGACATGTGCAACCGGGTTTCCATGAAGATCAAAGAAGTTCTGCAGATACAATCAGATATGCATGTTGACCAGTTTTTAGAAAAACTGCTGGCCGATTATAATTACCTGGCTACAAAAGAATAAATGGATTTACAGGAGATAAAAAAAAGGCTGCCGTAAAAACGGGCAGCCTTTTAAATACTTTAATACCCTTTGGCATTACGAAATGCTTCCATAAATAAAGCCCCAAAAAAGATAAAATAAAATATCATGATTAACAGAACGAGGCCCCCGATTATTAGGCCGATGATGGAGCATGTTCTGCCTGCATTTAGTGTACTGTAACTGGATGACGAGTATAATTCAGGGGTTGACTGGTAAAGCTTCCGGTCTTTATTAGCCAATACCAATCCGATGATACCGCAAATAACTCCTACAAGGCCATAGCATAAAGCTCCTACAATAGAAATAATGCCCAATACCAGTGATGCGGTTGCATTAGGTAAGTTTACAGGCGGTATGCCTGAGTTATTGAAATGTTGTTGATCACTCATAGTTTTAGTTTTTATTAGTTATCTTAAATTATCCATCTGAGAAAAGACAAAAGCAATAAGTGCAATATAAATAAGTATCCCAACGATCTGCAAAGCAAGTCCGATAATGGCACAAATGCGACCGGCTTTTATATTGTTATAAGATGCT
>CANKNL010000028.1 GCA_947483345.1 Chitinophagaceae bacterium
GCCACCTTTTTGTAACTTAACAATTTCCCGCAGATTTTCTTCACCATCAAAATCAAAGCTGAAATTATTTTTTATACCAGACATGATGACCACTTTATCGATGATGCTCTGTCCTAATAAATAATAGTTCTTGTATAATTTACTAATGGATAAAAACCAGCTGTAGCCAAGTTTACGGCGATATAAATAATAAATTTGCCGGGATGCCTTAAAGGAAAAAAAGACATAGTAGAGTACCACAAACCGCAACAGGAAATAGGCTGGTAAAACACCACATGTTTTTAAAACCCATACAAAAATACGGTATCCCAGTGGCGTCCCTTTTGATTTACCATGCCAGGCAGACATTATGCCAATGCTTTTGAATTTACACGGGAGATCACATAATCACAAAAATCTCCAAATGTAGCGATATCGGTAAAGTCCTCTGGTTTTACTTTAAAGGCAAAATTACTTTCAATAACCACAACCAAGTCAATATAATCCAGACTATCCAGACCAAGTGTTTCTTTTAAATTTGCTTCGGGAAGTAATTTTTCTGCTTTCACTTCAAATTCCTCGATCAGGAATTCGTGAATTTTTTCTATAATTTCTGTATTTGTCATGAGCAGTACATTAAGTCAGTTTCCTGATGATGAGTGATGAGTTAGTTCCTCCAAATCCAAAGGAGTTGGACAAAAATACAACTATATCTTTTTCAACAGCCATTTTTGCAATATTCAATTTAGCAGAATCTTCATCCGGATTTTCGAAATTTATATTTGGTGCAACAAAAGAATTTTGCATCATCAAAACAGAATAAACGATTTCACTGGCGCCTGCCATCCAGCATTCATGCCCCGTCATAGATTTTGTGGAACTTACCAGAGGACTATGTTCACCAAAAACCTCATGTATGGCCCTGGCTTCGCTGGCATCGCCTGCCGGTGTAGAGGTTGCGTGGGCATTGATATAATCCACATCAGCCGCCATAATGCCGGCATCCTTCATAGCCATGTGCAATGATCTTACCGGTCCCTCCACCGTAGGATTTGAAATATGTCCCCCATTGGATGAAAAGCCATATCCAATGACCTCACCTAAAATATGGGCGCCTCTTTTTTGTGCCGATTCAAGACTTTCTAAAATAACCGTTGCTGCTCCGCCACTTGGTATCAGCCCATCCCGGTCCCTGTCGAATGGCCTTGACGCTTTTGTTGGATCATTTTCTCTGATAGAAAATGCCGATAATGCATCAAAAGTACCCATGGATAAGTGATTGATCTCCTGTGCCCCACCGCAAACAATACAATCCTGTAAACCTGATTTTATTAAATGATAGCCCATACCTATAGCATGGGAACCACTGGCGCAAGCAGCACTGATGGTGAAATTGATTCCCCGTAACTTGAAGATGGTGGCCAGATTCATGGTTACGGTTGAGTTCATTGTTTGAAAAACCGCCCCGGACCCAACAAGTGTTGTATCTTTTTTCTCTCTGATAATATCATTGGCTTCAATAATGGCTTTGCCCGTGCTGTCATTTCCATAAATTATACCTATTTCATTTGCCTGAATATAATCGGCATCTATCCCTGCATTTTCTAAAGCTTCTGTTGTTGCCAGATAGGCATATTCTCCTTGCTGGGGCAACATGATACGAGCTCTTCGGTCTAAAGTTCCTTTTAATTCTGGCTTATCAACAAAACCAGTTAAGCCCGAACGGTAACCATATTCTTTACGCACAGGATCCAGTACAATACCGGATCTTCCTTTGTATAAAGAATCTCTTACCTCAGCCAGATTTTTTCCTATACAGGAATAAATGCCCATACCGGTTATAACAACTCTGTTCATATTAAGTAAAAATTCAAAAATAAAAATTCAAAAATAGTACCCTGCGATTATGGCTTCTTTTTGATTTTTGACTTTTGACTTTTGATTTTTGATTTTAAGAATACAATCCGCCATTTACCGAAATCACTTCTCCAGTTACATAAGCGGCACCGGCAGATGCCAGAAAAGCTACCGTATGTGCCACTTCTTCGGGCAAACCAAAACGTTTTAAAGGGATCATATTTTTTAATTCTGCTTCATTCAGCCCTTCAGTCATATCTGTTTTAATAAAGCCCGGAGCCACGGCATTAACGGTTATTCCTTTTCGGCCAATTTCCTGAGCCAATGCTTTTGTAGCACCAATTACACCTGCTTTGGCAGCAGAATAATTGGTTTGTCCGGGTAACCCTTTAAGGCCCGAAAGGGAAACAATGTTAATGATACGGCCATATTTTTTTTGCAGCATACTGTTAACAACCAGGCGGGTTACATAAAAAAATCCGTCAAGATTTGTTTTTATTACAGACTCCCATTGTTCATCTTTCATCCACATCATCAAGCCGTCTTCCCTTATACCCGCATTATTAACCAGTACTTCAATAACCTTGTCCTCATTGGCTTCCATCCATGCGCCCAATTTATTTTTTATCGCTTCTTTATCAGATACATCAAATTGTATGATCTCACCATCAACTCCTTTTTCTTTAATTAAAGCAAGTGTGTTATTGGCTTCCGCCACATTGGATTTGTAATTGATCAATACATGATACCCCATCTCAGCCATTTTAATACAAACAGCCCTTCCTATTCCCCTTGACCCTCCGGTAACTAATGCAAACTTCATGTGTATGTTTATTGTGCTTTTAATTAATTAGTTGAATGGCTTTCATTAATGAATTAAGCAGTACCCTGTTTTGGAATTTTGCCTAATTTGAAAGAGACAACGGGATCAGATTTTTCAAAATATTTTCTAATATTTTCCATATCCTTATACTTAGGCTCGTCTTCTATAAACTTAGGGAAAATTTTTCTTATCTCGGTATAAATATGAAGGGTTTCGGTAGATAACCTGTCGGTACATTTTAAATAATCAATGGCCTGTAAAACGGTCATCATCTGTATGGCCAACACTTCAAATGAATTATCTATAACCCGTTTTGTCATGAGCGCTGCATTACAACCCATACTCACAATATCCTGGTTATCGTTATTGTTGGGTATGCTATGTACATACATGGGGAACGACATGGTTTGATTTTCTGCCACTGTTGATGTAGCGGTAAACTGCATACCCTGCATACCAAAATTAAAACCTAATACACCTAAGTTTACAAATGGCGGGAATTTTTGATTCAGTTTTTCATTAAGCAAATAATTCAACTGCCTTTCGGACAGCATGGATAATTTGGTAATGGCAATTTTTAATTTATCCATTTCCAGTGATACATAATCTCCATGAAAATTACCGCCATGAAAAATATTTTCATTTAAGTGATCAATTACCGGATTATCATTTACAGAATTAAGTTCATCCACAACCACTTTTTCGGCGTTACAAATGGTATCATAAATAGGACCCAGCACCTGTGTGACACAACGAAGTGAATAATATTCCTGTACTTTATCCTGAAACACTTCCTGATCAAGCTTTTCGGGGTTATATAAATGTTCAGAGCGGCTGCGGATCATTTTACTGTCTTTTAAAATATCCCGCAATTGCGCGGCAATTTTATTTTGACCCTTATGGTGTTTTACAATATTTAGTTCATAAGAATAATGATCGTCAAAGGCTTCTACAATTTCATTGATCATCGCCGATAACATCACCGACCATTCCAATAATTTTTGAGCCTGAATAATATTTACCATGCCAATGCCTGTCATGGCCGATGTGCCGTTCAAAACCGCCAGCCCTTCTCTAATCTGAATAGTAAGCGGCGTAATCTTTAATTTTGAAAATACTTTTTCGGTTGGTTGTACCTGCCCTTCATAAATAACTTCCCCTTCGCCAATTAATACAAGAGCCAGGTGAGCCAACTGAACCAGATCGCCACTGGCACCAACACCGCCATGTTCGAAAATACAGGGCGAAACATCTTTATTAATCAGTTCTTTAAGCAATTCCACAATATCCGGGTGAACGCCTGAATAAGCCCGCATTAAACTGTTTAAACGGGCTATCATTACGGCTTTTACCATAATGGGGCTCATTAAATTACCACCGCCAGAACTATGGCTTCTGATTAAATTATATTGTAATTGTAACAGGTTTTTTTCATTAACCTTGTATTGGGCCATAGGACCAAAACCGGTATTTATACCGTATATCAACTTGTTAGAGGAAAATTTTTGTAAAAAACGAAAATTTACATCCACTTTTTCAATAGTCTGTTTATCTAAAGAAACCTGCTTATCCTTGTATAATATTTCCGAAAAATTATCAAGTGATAAAGCCCTGTCACCAACATGTACCATGGTCCGAATTTTTTCTGCGCTAATAATTTGGATAACCAAAGTGGTAAAAATAGAATAAAGAATTCAAATTTTTATTTTTTGCCCCCTTTATATGAAGATATTGAAAGATAAGATGCAAAAATTGTGGTTAGTGGGTATTTTTAATTGCCCAATTTTATATACTTTTAATCTTTAATCAACTTAAAAAAACGTTTTATATGAAAAAACTGATCAGTTTTTTTGCCCTTTTAGCTATATCCTTTTTTTTCTTAGGAGCTCATGCGCAAAAAGTTAAAACAACAAGTGGTAACCCCGAAATTTTAAAATCAGAAACATCGGTTAATATCGAGTTTTCGTATGATAATTTAAGTGTGGGTAAGTATGATAACGAAAAAGAGTACATCAAAGCTAAAACCGATGAGTATAATAAAAAAGAGCCGGGCAAAGGAGATACCTGGGCTAAAAGCTGGGCAAATGATAAAGCGGGCAGATACGAACCAAAATTCATCGAACTGTTTACGATAAACAGCGGCATGCTTGTTAACAAAGACGCCAAATACACACTGATATTTAAAACAATTTCTATTGAACCAGGCTACAATATTGGAATAAGCCGTAAAAATGCAGAAATTGATGCAGAGATCTGGATTGTAGAAACCGCTAACAGAGATGCTAAAGCTGCTACCTTTACTTTAAAAAATGTACCCGGTGGAACTGCTTTTGGTTATGACTTTGATACCGGTTTGCGCATTTCTGAAGCTTTTGCCAATAGTGGTAAAAAAATGGGTAAATATCTTAAATAAACGTCCTAAAACATATCTTTGCAAAAGGCTTCCAATTCGGAAGCCTTTAATTTTTTATCTCATAAAAAACAAATGAAAATCAGTAAAACAATTTTAGCGATTGCAGGTTTTGTATTTCTTAGTTTAACCGGCCATACGCAGGAAGTGGATTTAATCAGAGGTGATCTCGCTTTTTTAAAAGGAGAGGCAACCGTTAATATCGAAATCACCTACGACAAATTGTCTGTTGGCGATTTTAGTAAAGAAGCTGATTATATAAAAAAGAAAATCGAAGAATACAATACCAAAGAAGCCGGTACCGGTGATACCTGGGCAATTAAATGGGCAGATGATAAAGCCAATAAATTTGCAGAAAAATTTATTTTGGGTTTTGTAAACCTGAGCAAAATTTCTGCCAGTAAAGATTCTAAATACACCCTTATTTTTAATGTAAAAGCCCTGGAACCCGGATATAGCATCGGCGTTTCAAAAAGGAATGCCGGTATTGATGGCAATATTACTTTAGTAGAATCAACCAACAGGACAAAAAAACTGGCCATGCTTTCTGTAGAAAGGCCTCCTGAAAATAAATGGAGAGGCGCTGCATTTGATGCGGGATCCAGAATTGCAGATGCCTTTTATCTATCGGGCCAAAAAGTTGGCAAATTCATCATAAAGAACAATAAATAATTACCCCTTAATCTAAACACTAGAAAATGCTGATTTTTAAAAAAGGTACCCCTATGAAATACTTGCTCATTATGGCAGTTTCTTTATGTGCAACATGGTCACAGGCACAAAGCAAAAAATTCACCTTTAAACTGGGTTCCGAATTTGAGTTGCCCCGTAAATCGGAAGACCTGTCTTTTTTTGGAAACCAAAAAGACGGCATTGTAAATCTATCGCTTAAGAAAGATGAAATTATTATTGTGAAGTTCGATGGAAAAACACTGGAACAATCTGGTGAAAAAACAATAGAACTACCCGATGTTACTAAAAACTTCAACAGTGAAATAATTACTGAATTTAAAAATGGCAATTACTTCTGGTTACACAGTGACTGGGATAAATCAACTGAAACCGAGACCTTGTATTATGATAAACTTGATGTTGGCGGCGCAAAATTAATAGCAAATAATACCAAGATGTTTGAAACCACCAGATTGTCCGGAAGCCTTACCTCTAGTGGGTTTTACCAGATGAAAGTGGATAATAAATATCAGTTTAATTATGATGCAGAAGGAAAAAAATTGCTGGTAAATTACCGCCTGTGGCCCGAGGAGAAAAATGATAAAAAGAATTATGACAAAATTGGCCTGCAGGTTTTTGACGACAATATGAAAAAACTCTGGGGCGGAGAATTTACCATGCCTTACACAGAGCAGATCATGGATAACTCCGATTTTTCTGTTGATGGTAATGGCAATGCCTATATGCTGGCCAAAGTATATGATTCAGAAAAAAGAAGAGAAAAAGATAAAGAAACCGGGTTGCCTGCTTATCACTACGAAGTGTTGAAATTTGTTAAAGGCAACAATAAAATAATTTCTGCAACCTTATCGCTTAATGATTATTTTATTCATGAAACATCGTTGATAGAAAATTTGCAACACGAAATGATCATTGCATGTACTTACAGTAAAAAATCAAATAAAAAATCACAAAGCAATGGCACCGACGGCGTTTTCCTGGCAACGCTTGATCAAAACAATAAAGTAGTAAAATTCAAAAAAGGATATTATGAATTTCCTTTGGCTGACCTGCAGAAATTTGAATCGGCAAGAACCAAAAGAAAAATGGAGAAAAAGGATGACTATGAAGCGCCAAATTTAAAGGTTAGGAATATTATTATTGAGGGCGATGGAAGTGTAATGATGGTGCTGGAAGAGTATTACCTGGTTGTAAACAGAACCTATGACAGCAGGGGCCAGGTGAGAACCTACACCACTTTTCATTATGAAGATATTGTTGCAGGGAAAATAAATATTTCCGGAGAATTTGAATGGTTGCGTAAAATACCTAAAAAACAAAAAGGCTCCACTTCAAGTTATTCTTATGCCATAAATTATAATTTACCGGGTACCATGGGTTTTAAATTGATAAGCGATGCTACTGGCTATTACTTTTTATACCTGGATAACAAAAAGAATATGGATATCCAGGAAGACGAGGTTCCAAAATATCACGTAGATGGAGCAGGTGGACAGGTGGTGGTATCTAAATTAGATAATGCCGGTGTTATCACTAATAAAGAACTGCTGTTTGATACCAGGGAAGAAGACGTAATGGTTTTTCCGGCCAAATTTACACGTATAAATGGAAACCAGTTTATTGGCAGGGCAAGGGTTAAAAAGAACCGTTTTCAGCCTTTACTGATTACCGTTAATTAATTTAAACCCAGTTTTATTTAAAAAAAAGATTCCGGTTTTGGAATCTTTTTCTTTGTTACTAATTTATATGACCATTTATGCTTTTGGATAAAACCACATGGTATCCACATCCTTCATGATGTAAGCATCAGGTTCAATCGCTTCTTCAGATTCGGTATCCAACATCATGGCCCCATCCTGTTTACCAAGGTTGATGGTATACGGATTCACTTTTATATCAGGTGATGTGCCGTTCACTTCTGCACTCACATGCCTGAAAATAGCCACGGCTAATTGTTCCAGAATATGCATGTTCTTTTTAATCTGCTCAACCAGTGCTGCAGGTTCATGTTGCACTTCAATATCTTCCTGGAATTTTCTTAATAAGGCCAGGTCAAAAGGATCTATATACCTGTTGGAAAAGGTGCTGTTCTCAAACGGACGCCATTCCAAAAACAGATCCTGCATCGTTTTATTCAGTTGTCCGAACTTACGACCCAGGCTATCTTTTGCAGCAAACAGATCTTTAAGTAACCTGATATTGGTAAAGGCTTTGTTAACAAATAAATGGGTAGGTACTGCCCAGTAATTTGCCCAATCCCAAAATATTTTTATCACCATGATCTGGGTGTTACCCATCAACTGGTATTTATTTTGATATACCGGTATCCAGCTGTCAACCAATGCCAGATGTGATTGCTCATAAATGGTTACACGTCCTTCAATGTCTTCACCATTTAAATCACGCAATATCAGATCACTAAGCCAGGAATTATTCAAAGAAATAAAATCGGTGCCTGGCGAGTAAAGCGGATCTAAAAAAGCGCCGGATTCACCCGTTACACCCCATCGATCTTTTGAATACAATTTTCCGGTATGGTGTGCAAAATGTTTTAGTATTTTAAAATCAAGTAAGCCATCGCCTTGTCCTAATGGCACCAGCATTTTGTACGGCAGCGGTTCGTTTACCTTCATCCATTCAACGGCTTTCTCGTAAGTATTAAAGGTTTCAAATGGATGAATAGCCGGATCTGCTACAATGCCGATACTGGTATTTTTAGATCCTAACGGTATGATCCATAACCAATACCCTTTGTCCATAAAATGGACAGTGCTCAAATATCTCAAGCCTGGTTCAAGGTATGATTGCCAGGCTGTATTATCTGTCCAGGTATCAATATCGATAACCCCTTTAAGCCGCCACCACACTGCATTGATATGATGCTCCATAGGTTTTTGAAACTGTAATTTGCGTTTCATCACACTGGCCCTGCCCGATGCATCGGCTACCCATTTACATTTTACTGTCACGGCTTCGCCGGCTTTAATATAAGTCACTTCGTGTCCGTTATCAGCCTGTATGTCAACTGTTTCAACTTTTGCCCCGAGTAGTAATTCATTACCTTTTTGCTGTGTCAACTGCATCAAATAATTTTCCAGAGTACCCCTGTCTACCTGATGGCTTGGTACCGGCAACCTCAACCGTGGTCCCAATTCAACACGGCTTGCAATGTCTTCCTTGGTATCTGATTTAAAGAAAAAGCGCAGGCCATGTTTGGGCAGTTCATGTTCTTCTAAATAACCTTTCAGGTTCAGCACTTCTCTTAAGTAATGTGTGCCAAGTTCAACAGTTGATTCGCCTACTTTATGGGCTGCAGTAGCCGCTTCTGTTTCTCTCCTTTCAAGTACGAGAATCGACATATCCGGCTTTGCATTTTTAAGTTGTAAAGACAGGGTTAATCCTGCAAGGCCACCGCCAAGTATCACTACATCATACTGTTCATTCATAAGTTAAGTTTAAGGACTATAAAATTAATGGAAAAGACTATTATCAGTAACAAGCGTTTTACGGAGGCCAGCGTTTAATTAAATTTTACATTTACAGGTAACGATTACACTTCATCAAAGTCGCCTGTCAATAAATCTGATTATTTTTCTTCCGGCTTCTGGCATTTGCATTTTTTTTATCTCTTCTTCTGTTATATATTTTATTTGTGGGCTAACTCTTAACCTCGCTTGCAGATTGGCTCTGATCTTTCTATTACTATCTTCCGACGGATTATCCGGAACAATATAGATCAATACCTCATCCGTTCCCATGTCATTAGATGATACTTCTGCCACATAATCAATCACCTCTGTCATCTCATGTAAAATATCAAACAAGGCTGGTGGATATAAAGTAGTACCCTTATATTTTATCATTTGCTTTTTTCGCCCCATCACCGGCGATAATCTTAAACTGTTGCGTCCACAGGCACATGGGGTATCATCATACACACAGATATCACCTGTCTTGTAACGTAGTAGTGGCATGCCTTCTACACCTAAAGTGGTGATGGTTACTTCGCCCGGTTCTCCGGGCGCTACCGCTTTATTCATTTCATCCAGCAATTCTACAATTAGTAAATCGGGCTGTAGGTGGCCGCCTTTACATTCGGTACATTCTGTAAAGGCCGTTTGCATTTCGGTAGAGGCGTAGGTAGAGTATAATTTTATATTCCAAGCCTCATTAATTTTTTTACCCAGCGGATTCAATGTAAAATCTGCATGCCGTATATTTTCACCAACACAAATAGCCTTTTTAACAGAGCTGTTGTTGATGTCAATTTGATGCACCTGTGCATAATTGATAAGCTTGATGATAAACGACGGAACGGCAATAATGGCCGTGGGCTTTAGCCTTAAAATGGTTTCCCACTGTAAGGAAGCTGCACCTGGCCCAAGTCTGATGATACCGGCACCTAATTTTTGAATGCCGGAATAATAGGCCATCCCCGCCATAAACTGCCGATCTAACGTAAGCATGATCTGATAGATGTCGTTCACCGAACCTTCGGTGCTAACGAATGAGGCATATTCATTACAGGCTAAACGCTTCAAATCATTTTCGGTAAGCATGATGGTAACCGGGTTTCCCAATGTTCCCGAAGTAGAACTGTATTCAATGATCTTATTGCGGGGTACACATAAAAAATCTTCATTTCGTTGCTGCAGGTCTTCTTTAATGGTAACCGGAATTACACTGAGGTCTTCCATTGTCTTAATACCTGATGCATTGAACCTGGCTTTTGAAAAGAACTCTTTATAAAAAGGAGAGTGTTCATTAAGATAAGCAATGGTATCCTGCAGTTTTTTTTCCTGCATGGCGGTAATGTCTGCTTTGCTTAAAAAAGCTGCTGCGGGTGAATGGTTCATACGTTTTCTATAATATATTTTAGACAGTCGAAAAACATTTTTTTATACGTCTTGCTGTTGAGCCCTTGCCACCCTATTTTTTTTAAAAGTAAAAAAATAAGTCTACACTAACCCAGATTTACAAATAACATCATCAACTTTCAATGACTACCATTGCACAAGCCATGGTTTTAATATGAGAGAGTGAAACAAATACTTTTTCAATCTTCAGGTTTTCCATGGTTTTTGCTGTTAGACCATGAAAACGCATTTCAGGCTTGCCGGCCTCATTATTATAAATTTCAATTTCATTAAATGCAGTGCCATTTGTCCAGCCCGTACCAAGCGCTTTTAAAAATGCTTCCTTTGCCGCAAAGCGTGCTGCGTAGTGTTCATATTTATATGTTCTGGCTTCACAATATATTATTTCATCAGGAGAAAAAACCAATTCCTTAAAACCGGCTTTCTTTTCCATTTTTTCAGCAACCCGTTCAACTTCTATTAAGTCTGTCCCAATTCCAAATATCATGGCGCAAGTTTTTTGTTTATTTTTTGTATCTGTTCCCTAATATGGTCTTCTTCTTTTTTTGTTGCAATTATCTTTGTTAATGCCAGTTTATAATTTTTTAACGCGGCTGTATAATCTTTTTGTTTGTACAGATAATCTCCAGCTAAAAGATACGCATTATAAAACTCAGGATTACTGGCCACCAGGCTGTCGGTATTTACTTTACCCCCATCCATGATCCGTTGTTTGATATTTCTGAAGACTTGAAAGTTTTTATACCCCGGCATTAATAAAAACGAATCCGGTGCAATTGCTAAGCTGCTGTCTGCAATTTCACGATCCGCCTTCATGCCTTGCAGCAAAAATATCTTATTCAAATCATAGGCTACATACTGGCCCAGCTGCCAGGGCGAGGTAGAAACCCAAACGATTAATTTTTTGGGTTCAAAAACTACAGAGTGGTGGGCTATTAACTGGTTGATGGCTTTTTCATTGCCCATCCCTATATTGGTGCCATTCAACCCTTTTTGATCTCTTAAAATATTAATTGTTTTTTGAACTGTATTTTTTCCATTGGCATGCAGCAGTTCTGTTAATCTTTTATACCGATAAGTAGAAGCACTTTCTTTTTCCTGTTCAATATTCATTTTTGTTTTGCCCAATCCCTTGCTTTGAAAATGATTGGTACAAATAATAAAGTCTTTTTGGGAATCATAAACATCCAGTGTTTCCGGTGTTTTTTCAATAATCACCGCTTTGTTATCAGCTGCAGAGGCCACCAAAAAAGATTCGGATACAAACATTTTTCTTGATTTGGCAATGGATATGGCTTCGGTTATATTTTTTGCATACTGTAAAATTTCTCTGGTTACCAAAGAAACAGGTGTAGCAGAACCTGTTGGCAGACTGGTTTTTGCGGCATTAATGGTAACCGATAATCCCTGGTCATTCATCCCCGATACGGCACCCACAAATCCCCCCCAAGTAACGGTCATAAACTTGTGCCCCTTTGTAGGATTAAAAAATGCGACGATTTTATCCTCAGCAAATTTATCCCCTACATAAAAATCGAAATTACGGCCAATGATCATGGTACTGTCTGCCGACATACTGCCCCAGGTTCCAAAAGACGTACAACCAACCAGGGCCAGGTTTTGAACAGCATGGCCAATATCATGCGCCGCATGGTAATTCAAAATGCGCTGGTAATTTGTTCCCAGGTATTGGTATTGGGGAGAGGCTGATGTGGATACACCATAAATTTCTTCCCGGTATTCTGCTGTTATATTTTTATCCAGGTTACGGTTAAAAAAGCCAATCAGGTATTTTAAAAAATTCCTTTTAAATTTTGATGGCACCATTTTAGTGATCTGTTCTGCAAAATGATCTTCCTGCCGCACCACCAATTCTTTGCTGAGCTTGCCATTAATAACCCCCCGTTCAAAAGGATTCCCTTCAACATACATTTCGTACAAACCACTCTTACTGTGCCGGAACCAATTATTTTTTAGTGTATAAAAACCATTCCCATGATCGGTACGCTGCCATTGCAGGCTGCTGGTATCTGCCGTTTTGGGGGGCGCAATTTTTGTAACTTCCACCAGGTAAATGGCACCAATCAGTAATAATATCAGGGCTATGCCAAATACCCAAAGAACCCTTTTCCAGAATTTTTTTTGTTTAAGCATGTCTGATCTTTTCTATAATGTTATCGTTTCCTAAAAAAGCGGTACAGGTTACCAGACCACTCATCGTTGCGCCCAGTATGCCATGCAGATTTAAATTTTGACCAGTTAAATACAGGTTGGGTATTTTGGTACGGGGCGATATAAATGTTTTTAAAGGATTGCTGTAGTCTTTGGTAATGCCATACATTGAACCATCCTCATTGCCAATATAATCTTTGTAAGATAAAGGAGTGGCCGTGTAATACGATTTTATTGCCTTTCGTAATTCAGGAAATTTTTCTTCCACAAGATCAATAAGTGATTCCGCTTTTCTTTTTTTAAAATCTTCATATGCCCTTCCGCGGTTATCTTCTTTGGATACGGTATTAAAAGTATCAGCCCACGGCTTCACATCATCAAACCGCATGTAAGTAAGTATGGTCATTGACTCTGCAAATTCTAATGACCTGGATGAGGCTGAAAAAAATATGGCATAACAGAGTGGCCAGTTGTCTTCAGTGTATTCTGTTAAATTCCAGGTATGCCCTTCTTTGTGATAATAAAAATTATTTTTGATATAAGGATAGGCATTTTTTTCAAAAACGATATTTACAACAAACCCACCAATCGAATTTTCCAGTCCGCTTATTCGGCTCTTATAGGCTTGCTTAATAAGATTACTCTCCGTCATGGCCAAGGTTCTAACCGGGTGCATGTTACTTATAAAATGTTTGGCATATAGATGCGACCCGTCTGCCAGTTCCACAGAATTAACCTTACCCTCTTCAACCACAATTTTTTTAACTTCGGTATTGCGGTGAATAACACCTCCATGCTGTCGTATATTTTGAGCCATATATTTTCCGATATCAGAGCCGCCATCAATACATTTCCAGGCGCTTTCAATATAGCTGTTCAAGATCATGGCATGCACATAAAAAGGCGTTTTACCCGATTGTAAAACATACAGCATGCTGTTACCTACCAGCACAGCCTGCAATTTTTTATCCGTTGTTATGGATTCTATAAATGTTCTGGTATCAATGCCCAGTACCGTTGTTTTTTCATTTACATCACCGCCAGACCTTAAATTATACAACGGAAATTTACTGCATACTTCTTTTATTTTATCGCAATACAAACGCAGCGCCTGTTCTTCATTAGGAAAATCTTTTAACAGGTGCTGAATAAAATTTTCGTACCCCTGTGCATTCACATATTCTGTTTCATCATTTCCAATAAGAATCTTATCAAAAACATCTTCATCCATTTTTTGTAATTTCAATTTACCTATAATGCCCAGGTATTTAAATACCTGATACAGGTTTTGACCCTCACCCAATCCTCCCAGATAATGAACCCCCGAGTCGAAGATCACTTTATCCCGTACATAGGTTTGCAGGCAACCGCCAATTTGCCTGTTCTTTTCCAGCACACAAACTTTGTAGCCTTCTTTACCCAGGATATCGGCACAAATAAGTCCGCCCATGCCGCTTCCTATAATGATGATATCAAATTGTTCAGCCATTAATTTTCTGCTGCTTTTAAAATAAATATGGTATTAGATGTTAGTTTTGAATCGGCTGTTTCTGAGCAGCTCATATTTTTTACTGCCGCCAACTCTTTGATCATTTGGCCTGATAAAAAATTCAATCCCGACAACTTTGTTTTATTAAAATTAAAGACCCTCGTTGAGAAAAACTCGGTCAGCTTTGTTTTTTTATGCATGTCAGCTTTATCCTTATCGCCATCCCTGATGACGATGATTCCATTGGGATTAAGGCTACTGATACATTTTTCAATAATCAGTTTTTGTTCTGTCGGCTGCAGGTAATGTAACATATCTGCCAAAATAATGGCGTCATACTTTTTAAATTCAAATCCCATGACATCACTGTGTACAAAATTAATACTATCTGTTTTACTGAAACAATGATTGGCTGTGTCAATTTTTTGCTCGTCATAATCAATACCTGTAATGACACGCTGAGGTGACGTAAACGACAGCATATATGACATAAATCCATATCCGCAGCCAATATCCAATATTGTACCCGTTTCGGGAATTAGTTTATGAAAGGGTTCATAATTTTTTTCAAGCCTGGTCTTAATGCGCATATACCATTCCAAAAACGGGCCCTTATAGAGATAGTTATATATTAATTTTTCCCGGAAATAGGCAGGTTGTTCAATTTCTTTTTTAAGTACCGCAAATTCTTCTCTGAAATAACGGCCAATTAGTTTAGCCCTCTCGGCATAGCCATTTCCAAAATTTGTATCCTCCGGTTTTATCCGGGGCAAAAATTTAACAGTGAGTTGCCCGTCTTTTAAAAGCTGGTCTTGTTTTGTTAATGTATAATCTGTGCCATGAATCATGATGGGCAAGATATCAACCTGCAGTTTTTCAGACAGATAAAAAGCGCCTTTATGAAATCTTTTGATCACACCATCTTCAGCCCTTGTTCCTTCCGGGAAAATAATCACAGAATAGCCGTTTCGGATCCGGTCTTCCACCAGGCTGATATCGGTTTCGATCTGTTCTGCCGGAAAATAATCTGCCATCCGGATAACTTTGCCAAACAGCGGCGAATTCCATATCCGGTAATTGGTAAACATGATTAGTTTTGGATGTAACATCACCAATGGTAAAATATCCAAAGAAGACTGGTGATTGGCGATGATGATGGCGGCTGTTTCAAATTTTTCCTCCTGTGGATTTATAATTTTCTTTTTTACATTGATCATAATATACACCAGGCGCTTGCCCACTTTTGAAATGATGGTATGGTAAATCAGCTTACCCTTTTCATTAACAGTGAACAAAGAAAATAGCCAGGCAAAGATTGTAAATGTAACACTCCAGCCAATAAAATAAGAGAATGCAAATGCAGATTTAATGAATCCCCAAAACGTCCAGGGAAAACGATTTCTTTGAACCCTGTTTTTAATTAAAATTGAAAACAGGAATGGAATTAAAATTTGTGACATAACCACAACACAAACAATACCTATAATTGAAATGATGGCTATTGATTTTAAGGCAGGATGTTTTGCAAAAATTAAAACCCCCAATCCCGCAACAGTTGTTACAGCAGATAAGATGATGGAAGATTTATAAGAGGAGAGGTTCTTTTTTCCGGTCTTATATTCCTGTAGCAAACCATCCATAATAAACAGGCTGTAATCATCTCCCAAACCAAAAATGAGCGCCGATATAATAATATTGATGATATTAAACTGTATACCAATCATCCCCATAATGCCCAGTATCCAGATCCAGCTAATGAACATGGGAATAAATGAAACCAGGGTCAACTCTATTCTTCCGTAAACAATCAACAGCACCATAAAAACTAAAAAAGAGGTCATCAAAGCAATCCGCGTAAAGTCAGAATTGATGATTTCTACAAACCGATTGGTGAGGTATTGCTTATCCAAAACAGTAACCTGTTTATCATTTTCAAAAGCTTTATAAACGTCCTGCCTTTTTCCGGGGAGGGTTTTAACCAATGTCACCACCGTTGTTTTGCCTGGTTTTTCGGTGATAAAATCATCCAGGAAATTTTTACGTACTTCAACCATCGCATATTTTTCAACAGGCACATATGCCTTATCCAGCATATTTTTAAATTGATCAAAAGCAGACGCATTAAATTTTTGTGCAGCCCCTTCTTTGATCAGTGTAGCCATTAATGCATTTTTCTTTTCCGCAGTCCAGAAAGTATGCCATCTTTCAATTCTGATCTGTTGTAATGAATCAGAAATGATCAGTGCCGAAACGCCTGAATATTTTTTAACAATATCTTTCTCTTGTAGTTTTTCGATCTGGTTAACTAATTTTTCATTATTAACCAATGCCTCGTCTAACGTTTTTCCTTCGGTAACCAGGTAAACAGACTGCAAGGCATATTGATTTATCCGATTCAATTTTTTTTCCGAGTCTTTCAATTTGCTGCTCATGAAATTCATATTCTGCAGATCAGATTCAAATCCAACCTTACCCGCCCAAAAAGCAAATAGAATGGTTAAGCCAAATATCAGCATCACCAGGTATTTATTATATTCAGGTTTTAGGGATGCCATTTTATCAATCCATGAAAACGCATCCTGATGCTGTGCGGGTTGCTCATTTTTACCAGCTATAAAGTGTGGCAGAAAAATTAACGAACATAATGATGCCCCGATCAAACTGAAAGCCGCAAAGAGTCCCAGGTCTTTCAGCATGTCTGATTCAACAAATTGCAGACATAAAAATCCACCAACCGTGGTAAAACTTCCCACCGTCATTGGCATGGCCAGGTCTTGTATTAATGCTCTGATATTAGGGGTATGCCGGTAATGATTAAAAAC
>CANKNL010000029.1 GCA_947483345.1 Chitinophagaceae bacterium
AAATCACACAAAAAGGGCAAATAGTATGCAAATGAGCAAATGTGAAAATAGGCTGCTTGGTAGCTTAAAATGAAAGCGCGGGGTAAATGTGGTTGGAAAAAATTATTGTAAGATGGGTTTTCCTGAGATTTGAGGAGGGTATTTTTTTGATTTGTATCAAACCATTTGCATTCGGGAACAATTTGTCAAATTGCAATAGGTATACTAATACATGGGCTGTGTATAGATTGTTAACAGATATTAAATCCTTTTAGTTTAATTAGCATGCTGAAATTTTAAATCAAAACTAAATGATTATGAATAAGTACGTGACCGAATTTATTGGGACCATGTTCCTGATATTAGTCGTTGGTGTTGCCGCCATTGGGGGTGCTGCGGGCTCCATGGCGCCATTGGCCATTGGCAGTATGTTAATGGTTATGATCTATGCTGGTGGGCATATATCCGGCGCACATTATAATCCAGCCGTTACCCTTGCCGTGTTGGTAAGGGGTAAAATTAACATGGGAGATGCCATTACTTATTGGATAGCTCAAATTGGCGGAGCATTGGCAGCCTGGGCAATTGCTACATTTATTTTTGATATTGAAGGTGCCGATACCAGTGCTGTGAAATCTGTGGGTCAAGGCTTGATTGCTGAGTTACTTGGCACATTTGCATTGGCTTATGTGGTTTTAAATTCGTCTACTGCTAAAGGAACCAATGGGAATAGTTTTTATGGTTTAGCTATTGGGTTTACGTTAACAGCTTGTGTATTTACTTTCGGCGGTTTTTCAGGAGGCGCATTTAATCCTGCGGTTGCCATCGGAGCTTGCTTAATGAAAGGTTTTGTATGGGCCGATTTGTGGATTTATTTGGTAGGTTGTTTGGCTGGGGGTTCACTTGCCGGTTTTGTATTTAATTTAATTAATCCTGAAGATAAAAATAAAAGTTAACCTTGCTGAAAGGTCATTAAAACTGAAAACCCCTCTAGAAAGAGGGGTTTTATTGTTATCCAAACAATCCATAAAAACAAAAATCTTTAAAATGTTGGCACAGCAATTTTTAAAATTAATTTCAGTAGTCTGATAAATAAAATAGCAAAGAAGTGAAAGATTATTTTGCAATCAATTATTTTGGTTACTGAATAAGTAGATAAAATGTGTGTAGTTGTTTTTTTTGCAGGATATACCTGGTAAAAACACGATAAAAAAATAGTCAATCTGTTAGGGTTATTGAATATCTTTTAGCATAGGATTACATGTTGGATTTGCTTGTTTTAATAGGTTTATTATAATCTTAAACGGATTCTTTTAGATTTTAGTGTGTTTTGCAGTAAAGATTAATTGATTTTAGTTGATTAGAATCTTTTATAAGTTAAATCAAAAAAACCTCCACGTTTCTGCGGAGGCTTTTTTAATTAATATGTGATATAATTATTAATTGTTGTTTTTTGAAGCATTTTTAGTTTTTAGTCCAGTTACAGTTTTAACTGGTGTTTCAGCTTTTTTCTTGGCTTCATTTTCAGCTACCCACTTATCATAATCTTCAGCGGCTAAAACATCACCGGTAATGGTAATACTTTTAGTTTCGTCTATGCCGGCAAATTTAACGGTCATGTGTTTGTCGAAATGATTAGGTGCAGCGGCATTGTAAGTAGCTGTAATGGTACCTGTTTTACCAGGTGCAATGGGTGATTTGGTATAATCTCCAATGGTACAACCACAGGTTGGGTTAGCCTGTTCAATAATTAAAGGCTCAGAACCTACATTAGTTACAACAAATGTAGCCACTGCCGGAATACTTTGTTTAATCTTTCCCAGATCAATTGTTTCTGATGTGAATTTAGCTACATCAGCTACTGTTTTCTGTGCAAACAACAGAGTTGAAAAAGTAATTGCTGTTAATGATAATAATAATTTCTTCATGATCATTTATTTTTTATTGGTTTAGTTTTTTAAATTATTTAAGCCTTTATTTTCGGGAGCAGAACTGCCTGGTGTTTTCCACACTTCTCCTTTAATGGTTATCTGCTTGGATTGTGTTTCATTATAAGTTACTGTTATAAATTTTGTGAACGGGCCTTCTGCTGCAGCGTTATAACCAACTGTAATATTTGTTTTTTCACCTGGAGCCACAACTTTGTCTTTTTCCCAATCAGGTGTAGTACAACCACAACTGGCATTAATGTTAGCAATCTTTAATGGCAATGTACTTTTATTAATAACTTCAAAAATATGGGTAACCGGTTTTCCCTGCGGTATTTTGCCAAAATTAAATTCGGTTTCCTTTAATGTCAGCATTTCATCTGCCTGTGCAATAGTTGTTACATTTGCTGTAGCTACCACCGGTTGCCCGGTAACCGAACCTGTAGTAGCAGGCGTTATTTGTGCCTGAACAGCTAAGATTAGGCAACTTGCTAATAAAAGTGTAAAAAGCTTTTTCATAATTAGTATATTTAAAAATTAACATTCCAAAGATAGCAAAACGAAAACATCTCATACTAATTGTGTTACCGTTAGGAGATTTTTAACAAAGCTGCCCTATAATTTATATTTTTGGTGTAGATTAACTTTTATATGGAGATGGATAATAATAACAACGATGCCTTACAGGATAAACTGAGTTTCGATAATTTTAGAAACGAAGTACTACAGGATTACCAATACGCTTTCGAAAGCAGGGAAACCAGTTTATTGGGCAGAAAAGAAGTCCTTACGGGTAAGGCTAAATTTGGCATTTTTGGGGATGGTAAAGAAGTGGCACAGGTTGCCGCTGCAAAATTTTTCAAGGCAGGTGATTTTCGGTCTGGCTATTACCGCGATCAGACTTTTATGTTTGCCAGCGGGCTGGCATCTGTTGAACAGTTTTTTGCCCAATTATATGCTGATCCAAATATAGAGAATGATCCTTTTAGTGCAGGACGGCAAATGAATGCTCACTTTGCCACAAAAATGGTAAATGAAAACGGCGATTGGCTAAACCTGTCTGAGTTGAAAAATATCAGCAGCGATATTGCCCCTACTGCCGGACAAATGCCAAGGGCATTGGGCTTGGCATTTGCATCAAAAGCATTTAGAAATATAAAGGAAATCCAGCATCTTACTGATCTTAGCGATAACGGTAATGAAGTTTGTTTTTGTACCATTGGTGATGCCTCAACAAGCGAAGGTCACTTTTGGGAAACCATTAATGCTGTAGGCGTATTACAGATACCCTTAGCTGTGTTTGTTTGGGATGATGGCTACGGTATTTCAGTTCCCAAAAAATATCAGACAACTAAAGCATCTGTATCTGATGCTTTAAAAGGCTTTCAAAAAAAGGAAGGAACCAATGGCATCGATATTTATAAATTAAAAGGCTGGGATTATGCAGGCATGTGCGAAATATTGGAACCCGCCATTAAAAAAATAAGAGAAACACATACCCCTGCAATTTTTCATGTGGAAGAAATTACTCAACCGCAAGGGCATTCCACTTCAGGAAGCCATGAAAGGTACAAAACAACCGAACGTTTGGAATGGGAGAAAGAATGGGATGGTTTAAAGCAAATGCGAGAATGGATCATTACCAATTCATTAGCCGATACTGATGAACTTAGCCTTATTGAAGCCGATGCAAAACGGCATGTTAAAGAAAGCCGACAAAAGGCCTGGAATAAATATATAGACCCCATTAAAAAAATGGTTGCTGAAACTGTTGATATCATTAATGCTGTGGGATCAACGAATCCGGATGTAAAAAAAATGACAGATGAATTAGTGGCATTAAGAGAACCATTGCGTAGAGATATTATGAAAACACTGGCCACGGTAATTGATGTGATTGGGGATGCAGAAATGGCTGGTTCAGTAAAAACATTTTATTTAAATCTAAAAAAGGTAAATGAGGAACTGTACGATAGTTATTTATATAATGAAGGCCCAAAGTCGGCATTAAAAGTGCCAGAAATAAAAGCCGATTATGATGTTGATGCCGCTGTTATTAATGGGTTTGATTTGTTGAATGGATATTTCGATAAATTATTTTCTGCTAACAATAAGGTACTTGCTTTTGGTGAAGATTTGGGTCAAATAGGAGATGTAAACCAGGGTTTCAGCGGTTTGCAGGATAAACATGGGAAAGACCGGATCTTTGATACCGGCATCCGTGAATTAACGATCATTGGTCAGGGGATAGGATTGGCTTTAAGAGGATTGCGCCCCATTGCCGAAATTCAATACCTGGATTATTTATTATACGCATTACAACCGCTGAGTGATGACGTTTGTACAACTCATTTCCGCACAGCAGGTCAGCAAAGTTGTCCGCTTATTGTAAGAACCAGAGGGCACAGGCTTGAAGGTATCTGGCACAGCGGTTCGCCCATGGGTATGATCATTAATGCCCTCCGGGGCATGTATGTGTGTGTACCCCGCAATATGGTGCAGGCTGCAGGCATGTACAATACTTTATTGCAAAGTAACGATCCGGGGTTGGTCATTGAGTGCCTGAACGGGTATCGCTTAAAAGAGAAATTGCCGTCAAATTTATTAACCTATACTGTACCGTTAGGAATACCCGAAATTGTAAAAACTGGAACCGATGTGACCCTGGTGACTTACGGGTCTACTTTACGCATCGTTTTGGCAGCAACAGAAACATTGGAAAACGCCGGGATCAGTTGCGAAGTGGTGGATGTGCAGACTTTATTGCCTTTCGATATCAATCATCAAATAGTGGAGTCGCTTAAAAAAACAAACCGCATTGTTTTTATTGATGAAGACGTGCCTGGTGGTGCAGCGGCTTATATGTTCAATAAAGTGATGGAAGAGCAGGGCGGGTATAAATATCTTGATGTATCTCCAAGAACCATTACAGCCAAGGCACACCGTCCTTCTTATGGTAGCGATGGTGATTATTTCAGTAAGCCAAATGTAGAAGATGTTATTGCGGGGATTAAGGAAATGATGGCAGAATAATCAAATTCATTATGAAACTGAATTTATATCAAATTGATGCATTTGCCGATAAACTGTTTGCTGGTAATCCTGCAGCAGTAATTCCTTTAGAACACTGGCTTGATGATGTATTGATGCAAAGGATAGCTGAAGAGAACAACCTGGCAGAAACTGTTTTCTTTGTACCAAAAGGCGATGGGTTTCATATCCGGTGGTTTACACCCGAACTGGAGATAGACCTCTGTGGCCATGCAACCCTTGCAGCGGCATTTGTTCTATATCATTTCCTGGGTTACACTAAACCTGTTATTCATTTTTATTCTAAAAGTGGCCCCTTGTATCTAAGTAAAGAAGGCGACTTGATCTGTCTTGATTTTCCTTCCTGGATGCCTGAAAGAATGACTGAGTATCCCGATGAATTGCTCAGTGGATTGGGAATAACTATGCATTTGGGCGTTTATAAAAAACGTGATTATATTGTTGAATTGGAAACAGAAAAAGACGTATTGAAAATCAGACCGGATTTTGCAGTGCTCAATAAAATGAATGTGATCGGTATTATTGTTACGGCCCCGGGTTTGCATTGTGATTTTGTATCACGTTTTTTTGCACCAAACTGTGGCATACCCGAGGATCCTGTTACCGGTTCTGCTCATGCTCAACTGGTTCCTTTCTGGAGTGAGAAATTAAATAAAAATAAACTGCATGCCATGCAATTATCCAAACGTGGTGGCGAAATCTGGTGTGAGCAAAAAGGCGACAGGGTTATCATGAAAGGCAAAGCCGTATTCTATATGAAAGGTGTCATCAATATTGATTAGCCGTATCATTGGTGAACTTGCCTATTTCAAATTATGGTATACTTTCTGCACATCATCATCCTGCTCTAAGTGATCAACCAATTTTAAAACATCATTGGATTGTTCTTCATTTAATTCCATCGTGTTGGCCGGTATCCACGTAAGTTCGGCACTGGTTACTTCAATTTTCTTTTCCTCCAATGCCTTGCTCATATTGCCATACTCATTAAACGGTGTGCGTATGATAACATTGCCTTCAGCATCTTCACCAATTTCTTCCAGTCCAAAATCAATCAACTCAAATTCCAGGTCATCCACATTTACACCCTCGCCTTTTATTTTAAATTCGGCCATATGCGTAAAGCCAAAAGCTACACTGCCGGTGGTGCCCAAAGAACCCTGGCCTTTTGTAAAATGCATCCTTACATTAGCTACTGTTCGGGTAGGGTTATCCGTTGCTGTTTCAACCAAAACGGCCACACCATGTGGGGCATATCCCTCATACATAATCTCTTCATAGTTGCTGGTATCTTTCCCCATGGCCCTTTTAATGGCTGCTTCCACACGGTCTTTAGGCATCCCACAGGCCCTTGCATTAAGGTAACATCTTCTTAAAGCGGGGTTGTTATCCGGGTCGGGCCCACTCGCTTTAACAGCTATGGCAATCTCTTTACCAATACGGGTGAAATTCTTTGCCATTTTATCCCAGCGGGCAAACATGCTGCTTTTTCTTACTTCAAATATTCTTCCCATGTTGGTTTATTAGTTTTGTTATTGATTGGGTTGCAAATTTACGGAAAAAGATTTTCAGTAATACAGAAAGCGGTATCCGATGCCGGATACCGCTTTTGATGTGTTAATCAAATATCTAAAAAGTATAGCCTGCCGAAATTTTTACTACCCGGTTATAAGCTTTGTAATGTTCATTTTTATCCAGTTTACTTAAACCGTAATCATATCCGGCCTGCAGGTTAATACCGTTGCCAAATTGATAGCCTACACCGCCGGTTAATCCTAAATCTACTTTATGATAACGGTCAGTTATGCCAATACCCTTGTTGAAGATAGACACACCAAGCACACCTAATTTTGCATTTAGCGAACTTCTTACCAGATACGACACCTGTGGACCTGCATAAACCTGGAGGCCTTGATAAACATTTGCTTTTAATATTAAGGGTATATCAATGTAATGTGACTGCACCTGTGCACCCGCATTGATGGCTAAAAATTTTAAAGCATTGATTTTAAAATCACCCTTAATGCCATAACCTTTTTTGGAATATTGAAGGCCGGGCTCAAAAGATAAACCAGGCGTAATTGGAATGTTTACATAACCTCCGATATGCATACCGGTTTTTCCTCTTGTTACCAGGTAGCCATCGGTTTTATCTAAAAGGTCTTCGATTACCTGTAGGTCTTCGCCCTGCCATTTTGAAAAATTGATACCAGACCTTAGGCCATAACTTACCTGTGCGTTCATCACATGCATGATCAACAACATGCTGATGACAGTAAATACAATTTTACTTTTCATTTTAAGATGCAGGGTTTTATAAACTGCTTAGCGGCTTACTTTAGAAAATGATGCCACGATTTTTTTATTTACACAACCTTTTGTTAAAGCAAATTGTGTTTGCAACTGCTTAACAAAAAGATGCCCGATGCGGGATTCTCGAAAAGGTATCAAATCGGCCATATTAAAAACATTTTGACATGAAACACTTTGCCGGTATTCAGTATTTAGTATTTAGTATTGAGTATTTAGTATTTAGTATTTAGTATTCAGTATTTAGTATTCAGTATTTAGTATTCAGTATTGAGTATTCAGTATCTGGTATCAAGTATCATTCTGAATGTGTAAGTTTGCTTTTATAAAATAAGGATTATGGAAAAGGCGGTTTATTATGGCGATTATTTGCAATTGGAAAAAATAACTGGTGCACAGGAACCTGAAAGTTTTAAGGAAGGTCAGGTGCCTGCACATGATGAAATGCTTTTCATTATTATTCACCAGGCTTATGAATTGTGGTTTAAACAAATTTTGTTTGAAGTGAATTCGGTGATAGCCATCATGAATAAGCCGGTGGTAAATGATAACAGTCCCGAAATGCAAACCGTGGTACACCGCTTAAAAAGAGTGATCACCATTTTAAAAGTGCTGGTGCAACAGATCGATATCATGGAAACGATGACGCCAATGGATTTTCTTGATTTCAGGGATATGCTGCGGCCTGCATCTGGGTTTCAGAGTTACCAGTTTAAAGTGCTGGAAGCAAAGTTGGGGTTAAAGTTTGAGCACCGGCACGGACAACATTATTATACATCTCAACTGAAAGAAAAAGATATTGCCATTATCAAGGATGCAGAGAGCGGCAAGTCGGTTATTGAATTGATCAATGCCTGGCTGGAAAGGATGCCCTTTATTACTGAAGATTTCTGGAACAATTACCAGCAGGTATATGTTGGTAGCCTGGCTGAGGCCGAAAAAAATAATGCTGCCGCTTTTGAAAACACATTTAATACGCCAGCTGATGATGTTGAAAGAAACTTTACTCCAAAAGCCTGCCGCTCGGCTTTGTTTATCATGATGTACCACGGTTATCCGATGCTGGAATTGCCATTTCAATTACTGGATACACTTTTGGAAATTGACAACCAGTTGGGTAACTGGCGATACCGCCACATTAATATGGTACAACGCATGATTGGCAGCCGTATTGGAACCGGTGGCAGTAGCGGTGCCGGTTATTTAAAAGCCGCCATGGATAAACATTATATTTTTAAAGAACTGGCACAGTTGAATAGTTTTTTGGTTGATAGAAAGAAGTTACCGGTGTTGGAGAAAACAGTTGGAGAGAAGTTGGGATACTCGTAGGAACACGCCTGTGGCGTGTTCCTACAAATGCAAATCATCCACATCCCAATTCAATAGGTTGTTTTGAATGTACCATGCTATCTGTTCATATTCTGCGGCGTTCCGTATCACTCTATCGTGAAACCTGCTTTGCCAGTTAAAATCATTAAAATCATTTTCTGTACACCACTTTTTTACATGTCCTTTAAAATGATTTGCGAATGAACTCATAGAGCTCTTGGATAATGGTGACAGGCTTGTGACGGCTGTGTATTCTTTCTCTACCTTATTTATTATTTCAATAATTAAATGAATGTGATTAGGTAAAATTGACCATTCGGTAATGCCGATAAGTGTGGGGTTGTTATTGATAAAATAAGGATTGTTTTGATAAGGATTTTTTAGATTTTCATCCACATAAAATTTAAGGATATTGTTTTTTACATATTCGCCGATCGGCGAGTATAGCATTTCTTTATTTACGATTTTTCCAAAAAAATGTCCCCTGTCTTTGGTAACGATGGTTATAAAATAATGGCCATCCTGCGAATAATCAAAATTATAAAGGCGGTATTGTTTGTGTTTTTTGTACATGCATGAGATAGCTTTGTAGCTCATTCAAAAGTATAAAAATTATGGATAGGCTGTGGGAACAAGCCTTGCGGCGTGTTCTGTTGTTGCCAAATGGGAAAACCAAAAGAATTCGCCTATGGCGAATTGAAACGAACACGCCAAAGGCGTGTTCCTACGGTCAGACGAGGGCGTTAGACTAAACCCTTTAACTTCTCCACCACGATATCAACTTCTTCTTTGGTATTGTGTTTACTAAAACTAAATCGCACGGTTACCTGATTGGGGTTATTATTGATGGCACGAATGACATGACTGCCCTGATCGGCACCGCTGGTACAGGCACTGCCACCGCTGGCACAAATATTATTTATGTCGAGATTGAAAAGGATCATCTCCGATTTTTCGGTCTTTGGAAAACTTACACTAAGTATGGTATACAAACTGTTACCCAATGCATCACCGTTAAAACCAACACCCGGTATATGTTTTTTTAGTTCATCAATCATGTAATACTTCAACGTGCCGATAGTGGCCATATCTTCTTCCTGTGTGGTGGTTGCCATTTCAAGGGCCTTGGCAAATCCAACAATACCGTATAGGTTTTCGGTGCCGGCACGCATGTTGCGTTCCTGACTTCCTCCATGTACAAAAGGTTTAATTTTTACATTTTCATTGATGTACAATATGCCAATACCTTTTGGTCCGTGAAATTTATGTGCAGCACCGGTTACAAAATGTACAGGTGTATTCCTCAGATCAAATGGGAAGTGGCCAATGGTTTGCACGGTATCGCTGTGAAAAATGGCATTGTATAATTTACAAAGATTACCTACTGCATGGATGTTTAAAATATTCCCAATCTCATTATTGGCATGCATTAACGTAACCAATGTTTTTTCTTCGCTTAATGCCAGTAATTTTTCCAGGTCATCAATATCAACATGCCCATTGGGTAATAATTTCACATAACTCACTTTGGCCGAATCTGTATTATCTAAATGCTCAACAGAATGGGTAACGGCGTGATGTTCGATTGGAGAAGTGATAATATGTTTACAACCCAGGTCACGCACTGCTGCTATGATGGCTGTATTACTGCTTTCGGTGCCTCCACTGGTAAAAAATATTTCGGCAGGATGGGCATTTAAAATTTTTGCAACAGATTTACGTGCCGTTTCAATGGCCATTCTGTTCTCTCTTCCATATGAATAAATGGAAGACGGGTTCCCGAATTTTTCGGTCAGGTAAGGCATCATAACCGACAATACCTGAGGGTCAATGGCCGTGGTTGCTGCGTTGTCGAAATAAATTCTGTTCATATCATAAAGCTTTTCGCCTTTGGCTGTAGTGATTTTAATTAATAGCTTGGGGCTATTCTTACATCATCTTTCCAATATCCTGCATCAATCTTTTGGCCATATTATCTGCCGTTGTTTTAAAATTACTTTCGGCATAAATACGAATGATGGGTTCGGTATTGCTGGTACGTAAATGTACCCAATCATTGTCAAATTCAATTTTCAATCCATCTTCTGTATTTATAGGATAATTTTTGTATTGGTCTTTAATTTTTTCAAAAATAATAGTGACATCAGTTCCTTTAGGTAGTTCAATTTTATTTTTGCTGATAACATAATCGGGATAGCTATTGCGTAATTGTTTAATGCTTTTATTGCTGGTTGCTAAATGTGTTAAAAAAAGTGCAATGCCAATCAATGCATCTCTGCCGTAATGCAGATCAGGTACAATTATACCACCATTACCTTCGCCGCCAATGACGGCATTCACGGTTTTCATTTTATTTACCACATTCACTTCACCAACCATGCTGGGGAAATAGAGGCCACCATGTTTAAGCGTTATCTCTTTTAATGCTTTGGTTGATGACATATTGGATACCGTGTTCCCTTTTCTTTTGCTCAGTATATAATCCGCAACAGCAACCAGTGTATATTCTTCGCCAAACATAGTGCCATCTTCACAAACAAAACAAAGCCGGTCAACATCGGGGTCAACGGCAATACCCAGATCGGCACGGTGCTTAATAACAGCCTGACTTAAATCTTTTAAATGTTCGGGCAGGGGCTCGGGGTTATGGGCAAAATGTCCATTTACTGTGTCATTTAGCACTACAAAGTCTGTTACACCCAATGCGTTTAATAAAGCTGGAACGGCTATGGCACCTGTGCTGTTTATGGCGTCAATAACAATTTTAAAATTTTTATTTTTTATAGCCGTTACATCAACCAGCTTATAGCCAACAACGGCATCAATATGTTTTTGTAATAAACTTTCATCTTTGTAACAAGTACCCAGCTTATCTACTGATGCAAAATCAAAATCTTCATGTTGAGCTGCCAGTAAAATCAGTTTACCTTCGGCGTTGCTAATAAATTCGCCTTGGCTATTGAGCAATTTTAAGGCATTCCATTCTTTTGGGTTATGACTGGCGGTAATAATAATGCCACCTGCAGCCTCTTCAAATTTTACGGCCATTTCAACAGTAGGTGTAGTGCTTAGTCCAAGATCGATAACAGTAAAGCCAAGTCCGATTAAGCTGTTAATAACCAGATTGCTCACCATTTCGCCACTTATCCTGCCATCGCGGCCAATCACTATTTTTGTATTGTTTCCCTGTTGTAATAGCCAGCTTCCATAAGCCGCTGCAAACTTAACAATATCAACAGGGGTAAGATTATCATTGGTTTTTCCGCCAATGGTACCCCGGATGCCGGAAATACTCTTTATCAGTGCCATTCTATTCTGTTTAGGGAGTACAAATATACAAATTTGGAATTTGGCGTTTGGAATTTGAGATTTGCAGTATGCAACAAACCTGGTTTAAAGATTGGTTTAACTCACCATACTATCATCAATTGTATTTTAACAGGGATGATAAAGAAGCCGAAGCTTTTATTGATAAGCTCATTAATTATTTAAAACCTGCACCAGGTAATACGATGCTTGATGTGGCCTGTGGAAAAGGGCGGCATTCCATTCAATTGGCCAACAAAGGATTTGATGTAACCGGTATTGACCTGAGTGACGACAGTATTAATGAGGCTATGCAATGCCAAACGGATACACTGCATTTTTATAAACATGACATGAGGTTGCTTTTCTGGATCAATTATTTTGATTATGCATTTAACTTTTTTACCAGTTTCGGCTACTTTAAAACCCGGCGTGAACATGATAATGCAATCAGAACTATTGCACAATCTATTAAAAAGGATGGCTTGTTTGTAATGGATTATTTAAATGTAATATATGCCGAAGATCACCTGATAGCCCATTCAGAAAAAGAAATTGATGGCATTCATTTTGCCATTACAAAATGGTATGACGACAGGCATTTTTATAAAAAAATTGTAATTGAAGATAAACAATTAACGGCACCTTTGGTTTACACAGAAAAAGTGGCAAAGTTTTCTTTAGGCGATTTTACCGAGATGTTTGCTTCCCAGGGCATGCAGATACAGGAAGTATTTGGAGATTATAATTTTAGCAAGTATGATGTAAAACGTTCACAGCGGATGCTGATGATTGCAAAAAAGGTTAACTGGTGAGAAGCCTTTTGCTGGAAAATATTTTTGAGCCTGCCACCTCAATTTAATATGGATTTATTTTGATAATGTCGTTCAGGTCATTTGTTTTTATTGTTCAGCAGCATCCATCTGGCCGTTTCATATATGGCAGAGGTAAGTTGTGATAAGTGTTTTTTTACCGAATCCTGCTGTTGTCCGCTTAATACAGGCAGGTCATTACGTACAGATACCAATTCTTCTTTTTTAATACGGATATTTTTCCGGTAAAAATAATCGTCATTAACAACACCAATCCAGCCGGAGGCATGATAGATTATAAATGCGGCATTTTCTTTTTTGTCTGGATCCAGCAGGTCTCTTCCTAAAGTGGAGTTTATGTAAGGTTGTTGTATCATGCCAGCCACCGTTGGTAAAATATCAATTTGTGATACGGCTTCACTTCGTTTTTGTGGTGAGAGTAAAGCGGGTGCATAAAACAATAGTGGCACATGTTCGTCGCTCAAACGTTTTTCTGTCCAGGCATCAGGATATATTGCTTTTGCATTTCCTTCAACACCATGATCGCCGGTGAAAATAAAAATGGTATTATTAAAATAAGCTGATTTTTTGGCAGCTTCAATAAATTTTTTAATGCAATAGTCAGAATAAGCAAAGGCATGGAATTCTTCTAATGATTCAAATCCATATTTAAGTAATTCCTCATTGGTAACGGATTGGTGAATGAAGTCTTTATCTTCTTCAGGAATATTATAAGGCCGGTGATTGTCGGCTGTTTGAATGATGGCAAAAAAGGGTTTTTGCTGATTAGCTAAAACGGCATTGGCCTCCAGGAATAAATTTTTATCACTGATACCCCAAACATTCAATTTTTCTGCTTTGTACTTTCCTTCTTCATAAACCTGGAGGTTATTAATATTGGCAATTAATCCCTTAAAATTATTGAACTGGGTACGGCCACCTAGGAAATAAAATTTTTCGTAACCAGCAAAATCATTAATGATGGTTCTTTGGTTAATGGCTTCTTCATTTCTTGTAGAGAATTTCGAAAGCTGTACATCGGGTATGCCGGTGATGGTGGCAAATACGCCACGGGCCGTACCAAAGCTGGGCGAAAAACAGCGTTCAAAAAAAATACCTTCCTCGCACATGTGGTTAAAATAAGGGGTACTGTTTAATGGGTTTGCACTCATGCTGCTTTTGTACATGCTAAAACTTTCGCAGAGTACCAATACAATATTAGGCTGACTTTCAAATGCTTTACTGCCCGGGTAAATCAAACGGCTATATCCTTTTTTAAACGGATTGTCTTTTTGTAATTGTAAAAACCGAACCATATCGCTGTAATATTCTTTGGCCTTGTTGTTGTGATCCGGATTTCTGAAACGCAGTGTTGTAAAAAAATTTTGCAGGGGATTTAGAGCCAGATTGCTTTTAAACTCATCGTTTAATTTAAAAGCCCTGAAAAAATCCAGGGGGTTAATAGTAAAAAACCCATATACAAACCAGCCTAATAATAATAAGGCTGCCGCATGCCAGCGGCGCCTGTAAGTAAATTTATGGATGTTCAGATTTTTTTCTGTTACATCAACATGCATTTTCCTGAACATCCAGGTCATCATGATTACCGCACCAGCCAGGCCAAGTAAAATCCAAATTACCGGATAACTTTGCCAAACCATCTGTAGGCTCTCTTTAGGATCTTCGGCAAAAATTAAAGCATCGGCATTGAGCCTGGCGTTGATGTATGCAAATTGACCAAAATCGGCGCCATAAAAAAACAGGACCATTAGGGTCGTTATACCCAGGTAGGCTGTCCATATTTTTTTTGCTCTTTCACTGTTAAAGGGAGATAGTTGAGGGAGTAAAGACAAAATGGCCAAGGGTAATAAAATGATTGCTATCCAGCGCAGATCGTATTTTAGGCCGAGCCAAAATGCGGGCCCCAGGTCTAGAATACTTATTGACGCAGGTTTAAAGCATATCACCGTGGCCATACGAAAAGCCGTAAATATACACAGGTATATGATGAATAGTTTTACTATCCATTGAATAGTTTTTGGAACGCGCCAACTGATGAGCATAGTTAATTATTTCCTTAAGCCTGAACTGTGAATGCGAAAATACTAAAACTGTGTATAGAAACACAAGGAACACCGGTTTGAACAAAATTCGGCAATACTTAAAATTCAGGGCTTCTTTTTATTGTTCAGCAATAAATACTTAGCTGTTTCAAAGTATGCTTCTGTTAGCCTATGTAAATGGTTTTTAATACTGTCTGTTTCTGTATTTGCCGGTATCGTCTCATTGCCGGTCATGGAAACAAAATCAATTTTACCGGTTTTTAAATTTTTAAGGTAATAATATTTGTTGCTGATGAGGCCGATTGTTTTTACATCATGGTCGATCACAAATGCCAATTTTTCTGTTTTGCTGTTTACAGCTGATGCCGTATCAAACAAATTTCTGCCTAATGTATTATTGGTATAGGGGGTTTTTACAAGTGATGCAAGGGTAGGTAAAATATCAACTTGTGAACAGACATCCCTGATCCGTTGTGATTTTAAAATGCCGGGTGCATAAAATAATAAAGGGACATGTTCACAGGTGAGGCCCTGTTCGGTCCAGCTTTTAGGAAAATGATCTAATGTGCCATTGTAGCGTATGCCATGATCGCCAACAAAAACAAATATGGTATTTTTAAAGTAGGCCTCTTTTTTTGCCGCTTCCATAAAAGTCTGAAATCCAAAATCAGTATAGCGGAAGGCATTCATTTCTTCATTGCTTTCAAATCCAAAACGTTTTAGTGAATCGCTACTAAATTGCACTTGCTTAAATAGGGCCTTGTCTTCCTCTGGTATTGTATATGGCCTGTGATTATCTGCTGTTTGAATAATGGCAAAAAATGGATTGGTTTCTTGTCTTAAAATGTTATTTGATTCTAAAAATAAATTTTTATCACTGATACCCCAAACATCAATCTTACTGGCAGCATAATCCTGCTCTTCATACAGTTTAAGGTTTTTGATGTTGTTGGTTAAGAGGCCACGGATATTTGCCCAAGTGGCACTTCCACCTAAAAAATAATAATTAGTATAGCCTAAAAAATTATTAATGATTGTATTTTGATCTACCGCATTGGGATTGCGGCTGGCGGTTTTAGGGCTCTCCACATCAGGTACACCGGTTATGGTAGCCCAAACACCCCGTGCCGTACCGTAAGCTGGTGTAAAGCAGCGGTCAAAGAACACGCCGTTCTTACTCATGTTATTAAAGTATGGCGTTGTGTTTAAGGGGTTATTGTACATACTGCTTTTATAGGCGCTGAAACTTTCGCAAATCACCAAAACGATATTTGGTTTAGCATTAGCGGGTTCAGTAAAACTGTTAACTCTTTTAAAGTTTAACTGAGAACTGTCTGGGTTATGTACACCCAGATAGTCGGCCATTAAAGGATAAAATGCCCTTACTTTTTTTATATCGTAAGCCGCATTTCTGAAATTTAAGGTGCTGATAAAACTTTGAAATGGATTTAATGCCAGGTTTGCTTTAAAGTCATCGCTCAATGTATAAGCATCACTCCAACGCAGGGGAAACTGACCAATTTTACCAAAGATGAACATGGCAAAAGTTAAAAAGGAAATGATATACAGCCCTATCCCTTTACGTTTATAAAAACTGTCTTGTTGTTGATAGCCTGCCAGTAATTTGCCAAAGCCAAATCTGGCCAAGAGCAAAAGGAATAAAACCGCTAAACATATTTTTACCAGGGGATAAGATTGCCACATCATGGTAAAAGAAATGCCCGCATCCTCTAAATAATTTAAAACGGTTGCATTTAGGCGCTGGTGCAGGTAATCAAAATGATAATAATCAATGGCTAAAACAAAAACAAGGATGATGAAAATAGCGGGCACCAGGATATTCCATAAATGGGCTGCTTTAAAATTTTTAAAAGGATTCAATATGGGTATTGCACAAAGTAGCATCATGGCTAGTCCTACAATACAACCAACACGGGCATCGTACCTGAAGCCCATGATAAAAGCTGAGCCGGAAAATGCTTTCCCGGGCGGATTGAATGTCCAGTAAATAATTAACCTCGACAGGGTCATGGTGACCAGCAAAATAAGAACCACTGAAACGATCCAACGGATAAGTTTTGGAATGCGTTGTAAAAAAAGCATGAACAATTATTTAATAAGTAAACAAATTTAGTTTAATTAATTTTGTCTAATGCTTATTTTACATCCATCTTGCATATGATGAATCAACTGCTTACATACGACCAACATCTGTTCAAGATCATTAACCAGCAATGGAGCAATGTTTTTTTCGATTGGTTAATGCCCTGGCTGCGGAACTCTGAGATGTGGTACCCTTTATATCTTTTTTTGATCCTGTTTGT
>CANKNL010000030.1 GCA_947483345.1 Chitinophagaceae bacterium
CAGCAGTGGCAGTGGACCCAGCGATCACACTTCTTTTTACAGAAAGGATATGCCTGTTTTATTTTTCTTTACCGGTGCACACAGTGATTATCATAAACCCAGCGATGATGCAGATAAAATTAATTATTCGGGAGAACTGTTGTTGATAAAATACATGTACAATGTTCTGGTAAAAACCAACGATAAAGGGAAACTGGCATTTACCAAAACCAGGGAAACACAGGCTCAGGGAAAAAGAAGTTTTAGTGTTAGTATGGGTATCATGCCCGATTATACATTTAGTGGTACAGGAGTAAGGGCCGATGGCATCAGTGAAGGAAAAGCGGCTGAAAAAGCCGGCCTTAAAACGGGGGATGTGATTATACAAATTGGTGATTATAAAATTGCTGATGTACAGGGATATATGCAGGTTTTGGGTAAATTTAAAAAAGGCGATGCAACTAAAGTGACCGTTAAAAGAGCAGCAGAAGAATTGATTTTTTCCGTTGTGTTCTAACATACAACCTTAAAACAAATGGCTAGCAGTCAAAAATTAAAAATTGATAATGAAGAAATTGCTGAAGAGTTTTTTGAAAACGTTCTGATGCTGGGGATTGTAGCGCCCATAAAGGATTATCAATTCAGCTGGAAGCTTAATCAATTGCTGGGCTTAAATTTCAGGGTTAATAATGATATTGAGATACAATTAAATAAAAAACAGCGTGCTTATTTTTTCAGCATTTATGAATATGCGGTTCCGGCCATTAGCCTGACGCATTATTTATACAATAACCAGCACGATGGAGAGTATTTATTGCCGGAGTTTAAACACCTTGATTTTTTGTGGCTGATAAAAGGAGATCCGATTACTGCAGCAGATCTAAAAATACTGATACAGTCAATCAGAACTTTGCCCGGCGTACAATTGGTTACAGAAATGACTAACGAAAAAATCAAACATAAACAGCATCTGATCTTTTAACTTATTACTGATGTGGAAAGAAGAACACGATACCCTCTATAAAAAATTTGAATTTAAAAATTTCTCTGAAGCCTTTGCCTTTATGACAAGGGTGGCTATTGAAGCTGAAAAAGCAGCTCATCATCCGGTTTGGACCAATGTGTACAATCAGGTAGAAATCTGGTTAAGTACACATGATGCCGGGGATATTGTTACAGATAAAGACCGCCAACTGGCTGAACGCATTGATACATTAAACAGTTAATTTTTTACAGTCACCGTTTTTTCAGATACCACATCAAGCTGGCCAATCGGTTGTGCAAATTTTTGCAGCCCATATTGCAGTAAAATTTCTTTAACCGCATCCACGCCATTTTTGTCCACAGCAATTAATAGCCCCCCACTGGTTTGTGGGTCGGCCAGTATGGCTTTTTGATAATCTGTTAATGTCCCGATCTTTTCACCGTAACTATCCCAATTGCGGTTGGTACCTCCCGGAATGCAGTTTTGATCAACATAATTTTTTATCTCATCAATGATCACAGGTATTTTTTCAAAATCAATTTCAGCACTTAATCCACTCCCTTCAGCCATTTCCACCAGGTGGCCCAGCAAACCAAAACCGGTAACATCTGTCATTGCCGTCACTGCTTTTAGTTTACCCAAGGCTTCGCCAACTTTATTTAATTGCATCATTTGCTGTGCAGCTAAACCAATATGTTCTTGCAGTAACAGGCCCTTTTTTTCTGCAGTAGTTAATATACCCACCCCCAAAGCTTTGGTTAAAAATAAAATGTCCCCTGCTGTTGCCAGGTTATTTTGTTTGATATTTTCAATAGGTATTAAACCGTTTACTGCCAAGCCAAAAATAGGTTCTGGCGAATCTATACTATGCCCGCCTGCTAAAGGAATACCGGCTTCCCTGCATATACTCCGGCTGCCCTCAATCACTTTTTGTGCAACTGCCGGAGGTAAAATATTGATGGGCCATCCTAAAATGGCTATCGCCAGTACAGGCTTTCCGCCCATGGCATAAATGTCACTAATGGCATTTGCGGATGCGATCCTTCCAAATTCATAAGGGTCATCTACAATTGGCATAAAAAAATCTGTAGTAGATATTAAGGCTGTACCATTATCCAGATCATAAACGGCGGCGTCATCTTTGCTATGATTACCCACTATCAATTTGTCATTATCGGGCATGGCAAAATTGCTCGCTAAAATTTCATCCAGCACTTTAGGTGCGATCTTACACCCACAGCCTGCTCCATGTGAATATTGTGTAAGCCTGATGGTCTTTGTACGCTGATCTTCTGTCAAATTATTATCCATATAAAGGGTTCTATTAAAATTCTCTGTCCTGTTTTTTAATACTGTTTCTCAGTTTTCTTTTTTTCTAAATACAATGGCAGCATTCTTTTTTAAATCGCCACTGAACCGTATTTCATAGCGGTCTGTTCCGTCATATACAATTAACAATCCGGTATTGGGCGGCAAACTTCCCAGATTTTCGGCATACATTACAATTTTAATACTGTCTTTAATGTCTTTTGTATAGATCGTTTTTCTTATGGCATTGGTGCTTAATCCAACCCTGGGCATAATGATGTCTCCATTCATTAAAACACTTACTGTATCCCCATCAATTTCCCCGTTATCATATAAAGTAAGTACCAGGCTGTCTGATGCATAATTCACCGATTGAATAATTTCAATGGTTCGGTTTTCTATATCGGCTGCCGCTTGTACAACTACATTTGTTTTTACAGGCTCGGCCTTTGTTATTGTTGTTAGCTCAGCCTGCACAGGCTTTTTTGTAGCGTCTGTTTTTACGTCAGCATTTTTAATGTCTGTTACAGGATTGTTTTTTGCGGTGGCGGGTTCAGTGGCTTTTACAACAGCCGGAGCTACCGGTTGTTTTTTAACTAGAGGCGTTGGCTTTATTTCGGCAGGTTTATTGATCTGCTGATTTTTAACTAATGGTTGTGTAACAGCCTTTGGGACTTTTGCCGGTTCAACAGGCTTTGCTTCATTTACTATAACGGGTTTTTCTATTACCCTGGTTTTTTCAAAAGCCACTATCTGCTTTAGTTTTTCTTCCCGAACAAATGAGAGCTCATCAACCAATCCGAGTTCTTCGAGGTGTGGCAGCAGTGCCGACTGACTGAAATTTGTTTTCCGCTGCACCATAATATTACCCGTTAAAGTACTGTATAGTTTGGTGCGGTTGGTAGAAAACGGACCACTTAAAGTCATTAGGCCATCCTTTATCTCCAGTGTTAATACATTCAGTTGATGCACCCCTTTAGCCGGCGGAATTGGGTAATTATTAGCGATCAGTTCCACATCTTCTATTATAATTTTTCCATCCTGCCTTTTGATCTTTGTTTTTTTTACCCCATGATATTCTTTATCATCCAAAATAAAATAGGTGTGGGTGTAACCGCTGAGTTTTCCTTTTTTTTCGCTGATGGCAATTTCATATTTTAAAAATTTTTGTGTGGTATCGTTGTACATAGATCCTTTCCACAACCCTGTAATATCAGGTTCGGTTTGTGCAAATAATTGCACCGTTAACAATAAAACACAGCAAGACAAGATCAGGCGCTTACGATATGGCATGAGTTTAATTTTTGGGTATTGGTTTTTGTATCAACGCTAACACAGGGTATTTTATTTAACAGCGTCGATATATTTTCACGATTATGCAGGCCCTTAAAATACCATTTATCGTAATAACTGAGTAATATACCAAAACAGTCCCTATAATTATTGGCTTCTAAAAAACAGATGGCGTTTTTAGTCTCTAGGCCACCAAGTCGTTTTTGAATACGTAAAATAGAGTCTTTTAATCTGTCCTTATTTTGCTTACCATAATCTTCGGTAATATAATCCAGTCTTTCTTCAAAGGGAATATCTAAAAAAAATACAGGCGCCTTACGCATGTTATACCAAAGCGCCATCGGTATTTGCAGATTGCCAATACGCTGACTTTCGTCTTCCAGCCAAATACAGTTGGTTGTTGGTAGTTGGTTGTTGGCAATCGGGGGCAGACCGTTGGAAATTTTTTCATACTGTTCACTGTAAACTACAGTCTGGGCAAGTGCTTGCGCCAGCATATTCTCAAACATTTCCTGGCTGGGTTGCGGCATATTTTCCATGGCACCAAAAGCCGAACCTTTGTGATTGGCTAATCCTTCCAGATCAATAATTAATTTATTTTGTTTTTCCAGTTCATGCAACACCCGTGTTTTTCCACTGCCGGTGTAGCCGCCAATAATATTAAAGTTGTATGCTTGTTCAAATTGAACAAGTACCCATTTACGGTAAGCCTTATAACCACCAACCAGTAAGTAAACTTTAAAGCCATACAACTCCAGCAACCAGGCCACTGCTGCGCTACGCATGCCGCCACGCCAGCAATGCACGAGAACTGAGTTAGTAGTCAGGAGTTCGGAGCCGGAAGCCTGCAAGTTTTTTACTCCTGACTCATGACTCCTAACTATGCCCTCAACCTCCTCCACCATCTTCCGCATCTTCACCCCAAAATAATCCAAGCCGATTTTAATAGCCTCTTCGCGGCTTTGCTGTTTGTAAGCAGTACCCACCTGTTTTCTTTCTTCATCGGTGAACAAGGGTAAACTGTATGCTGCTGAAATATGTGCATGATTATATTCGCCCGGGCTACGTACATCCAAAACCGGATACTGTTTTGCCAGTGATAAAAATTCTTCTATGGTTATTTTTTGTATCGGCATTTTTTTATTCAGCAAGAAGACAACCCAAAATTACATCAATAAAAAGCCGCCAAAAAATCAGCGGCTTATATTTTTACTTTTGAATTTTTCGTTTTGAATTTTTAACCATTCATACTCGTTAAAAACTCTGCATTATCCTTTGTTCCCTTCATGTTTTTCAACAGCGTATTTATCGCCTCTTCCGGATTCATATCGGCCATATGTTTACGCAATACCCACATCCGCTGGAAGGTATCTTTATCCAGCAACAGGTCGTCGCGCCTTGTAGAGGATGCGACAATATCTATAGCCGGATAAATTCGGCGGTTCGATAATTTGCGTTCCAGCTGTAATTCCATATTACCGGTTCCTTTAAATTCTTCAAAGATCACTTCATCCATTTTACTGCCGGTATCAACCAGTGCCGTAGCAATGATCGTTAAAGACCCGCCATTTTCAATTTTACGGGCAGCCCCAAAAAATTGTTTTGGTTTTTGCATCGCATTGGCTTCCACACCGCCACTTAATACCTTACCACTTGATGGGGCAACAGTATTATGTGCTCTTGCCAAACGGGTAATTGAATCCAGCAATATCACCACATCATGGCCGCACTCCACCAAACGTTTTGCTTTTTGTAAGGCCATGGTGCTTACGCGTACATGTTTTTCAGCCGGCTCATCAAATGTAGATGCGATGACTTCGGCCTTAACGCTGCGTTCCATATCGGTAACCTCTTCTGGCCTTTCATCAACCAGTACAATCATCAGGTAACACTCCGGATGGTTTTCAGCAATGGCATTGGCCAGTTCTTTCAGCAACATGGTTTTACCCGTTTTTGGCTGGGCAACAATTAATCCACGCTGTCCTTTACCAATAGGCGTAAAGAGATCCATGATACGGGTACTGTAATTATCAGCTTTTGTGCAAAGACTTAATTTTTCAAAAGGAAATAATGGCGTTAAATAATCAAATGGCACCCGATCCCTTACTTCTTCGGGAGATTTACCATTAATGGTTTCTACTTTTAATAAAGCAAAATATTTTTCGCCTTCCTTTGGTGGACGAACACTGCCATATACCGTATCCCCAGTTTTTAAACCAAATAATTTTATCTGGCTGGGAGATACATAAATATCATCGGGTGATGATAAATAGTTATAATCGCTGCTTCTTAAAAAACCATAGCCATCGGCCATCATTTCCAAAACCCCTTCTCCCAAGATTACACCATCAAATTCAATATTAAATGCCGGTGGTGGCCGCTGGTTATATTGTTTTGCCGGAGCCCGCATTGTTTCTTCTTCATCTAGTTCAACCTCAGCCTCCTGCTCCTGTTCATCACTTTCGGCCAGCATTTGTGCAATGGCTGCGGGAATGGTACTTTCCTGATCAGTGATCGGTTGCACATCCGCATCATCTTCCTCAATGTCCACTTGTTTTTTAGCTGGCTTTTTTTCGGCTTCAGGTTTTTTACTTTTTACTGCAATTACCGGTTCTGCCGTTTCTTTTTCCGCAGATTTTATTATCCTTTTACGCTTTGGCTTTTCGCCTTCTTTCTTTTTTTCGGTGCTCATAATGGTTTGGTTTTCCAGGATCTTATTTACTAAATCCTGTTTGTTGAGTTTTTTTGCATTGGAGATGTCATATTGCTCTGCAATATCAAGCAACTCAGGAACGAGCAGGTCGTTCAGTTGTGAAATGTCGTACATAAAAAATGTAAAATGATTTTCTTCAAAAATCCAGTCTTAAGTCAGAAAATAGTGATTGAGAATTTATATTGACGGAACTTGAATCGCTGATGAAGTATATGCTTGTGAATCCTTATCAGCAAGATCCAGTAGCAATATTACGGTGTTTTTTTAAAAAAATAGAATTTTTTTAGGCTAGAATCAAGATAAAAACTCTTGAACAGATAAAAAACAGATATAAATACCTAAAAAATATCGCCCAGCCCTGTGGATTTTATGCTTTCATTTTACCTGCAAAAAATAGCCTGTTCCGTGTCATCTGTGTTCTATCCTTATCTTTGTTGTCAATTTATATTTTATATGTTTAACAAAAGAGTCAAGATCAAAACGCTATTATCAAGCGATAAGGCCAACTACGAAGCAACGGTTATGGGATGGGTACGCAGTTTTAGAAATAACCAGTTTATTGCCCTTAATGATGGAAGTACAAATAATAATATACAGATTGTTGCGCCTTTAGGTATGTTTGATGACGCCCTATTAAAACGCCTTACTACCGGTGCCTGTATTAAAGCAACCGGCGACGTGATCGCGTCTTTAGGCAAAGGACAAAAAGTTGAACTAAAAGCAACAACAATTGAGATATTGGGCGATAGCGATGCTGAAAAGTTTCCCTTACAACCCAAAAAACACAGTCTGGAGTTTTTAAGGGAAATTGCGCATCTGCGTTTTAGAACCAACACTTTCGGGTCGGTATTTCGTGTACGTCATGCACTGGCCTTTGCCATACATAAATTCTTTAATGATAAAGGATTCATATATCTGCACACGCCCATCATTACGGCCAGTGATGCTGAGGGTGCAGGTGAAATGTTTAAAGTAACCACCTTGCCATTAGATGGAACAGCAGCAAAACATGAAGACGGGGCTATTAATTATGCAGCAGATTTTTTTGGACGCAGCACAAACCTCACAGTTAGCGGACAATTGGAAGGCGAGCTGGCAGCCATGGCCTTTAGCGATATTTATACTTTTGGGCCCACTTTTCGTGCAGAAAACAGCAATACCACTCGCCACCTGGCCGAGTTTTGGATGATTGAACCTGAGGTAGCCTTTAACGATCTGGAAGATAATATGAACCTGGCAGAGGAATTTATCAAGTACTTGATCAAATATGCCATGGACAATAATAAAGACGACCTGGAATTTTTGGCACAGCGGCTGGAAGAAGAAGAAAAACAAAAACCACAAATTGAACGGAGTGAAATGGGCTTGTTGGAAAAATTAAATTTTGTAGTAGATAATGATTTTGAAAGGCTGACCTATACCGAAGCCATAGATATTTTAAAAGACAGTAATCATAATAAGAAAAAGAAATTTAAATATTTGATAGAGGGCTGGGGAACCGACCTGCAGAGTGAACACGAAAGATATTTAGTGGAGAAGCATTTTAAAAAACCGGTTATACTTACTGATTACCCCAAAGAAATAAAAAGTTTTTACATGCGCCAAAATGACGATGGTAAGACGGTAGCGGCCATGGATATTTTAGCCCCCGGAATTGGCGAAATTGTTGGTGGCAGCCAGCGGGAAGAACGTATGGATAAACTGTTAGAACGCATGAAAGAAATGCATATTCCTGCTGAAGAATTATGGTGGTACCTGGATACTAGAAAATTTGGTGCTTGTCCGCATGCCGGCTTTGGGCTTGGTTTTGAGCGGTTGGTACAATTTGTAACCGGTATGGCAAATATCAGAGATGTGATTCCTTTTCCAAGATTTCCTAAGAGTGCAGAGTTTTAAGTACGAAGTCAAAATTAAAAAGTAAAAATCGGGAGCTGGATATTATGAGTTACCCTTATTAATGAACCGCTCTATTTTTTACTTTTGAATTTTTACTTTTTATTCACCCCGGGCTGTTAGCTCAGTTGGTTTAGAGCATCACGTCGACAACGTGAGGGTCGCCGGTTCGAGCCCGGCACCGCCCACAGTAATAACGAACAAGGCAAAATAAAATGTTGAAGTAAATCTGTCTGCTTCCTTATTCGGCATCATTTTCCCTTGTTTGTTATTTATTGAGCTGCCGTTCCATTTCCGCTACCAATCCTCCTTCCTTTAAATCCTGCAACAGTTCCCAAAACATGATGCCGCCCAATTTTTTTCTGCGAATGTATTTTGATTTTGCTTTTATTGATCGCTTGTTATCAAACGTAGCAAACAAATTTTGTGATCGATTGTATTGATAGGGCGCTTTAGCTTTTCGGTCCCAGTAATAAGTATAGCCCGAGCTATCACTAAAATAATTTTTAAACTCCCAATAAGATACCCCTCGTTTAAATTTACCGGGCTGGTACAACCCATGATTTATATCCGGCACCTGTTCCCAAACACGGGCATACATGGCAGCACCAATAATGAGTTTATCTGCCAGTACATTTTTATCAAGCAAGAGGTTTACACATTTGCCAACAGACTCTTGCCCAGGCCGGTAATCATGTAACAGTGTGTGATGGCCTGTTACAGTAGCATAGCCCCCAACCAGATCGTAGGTCATCAGGTTTACAAAATCAACCAGCGGTATGACGGTATCCCAGTCAATTGATTGTTCAATATATTTTTCAAATCCGCCTGCTGCAAAAGTTAAAAGATAGTTGTTGCCCATCTCCTCCCGCAGCGTTTTTATCAGTTTAGTAAAATTATTTTTATCGGCTGAATCATATTTATGCCCCGGGAAGCCTTCAATGGCCGGGTATTCCCAATCCAGGTCCAAACCGTCAATGCCATACTGCTTAAAAAGTGCAACCGTTGTCTTTGCAAAAGTTTTCCGGTGCTCATCACTTGCAAAAAGGTCACTGCAAAACGAACAGCCGCTCCAGCCGCCCACAGACACCATGATCTTTAATTGTGGATGGCTTTTTTTTAAATCTACCAGTTGCCTTAAACTGTTTTCCTGTTTTTCGTTATGACAGGTTAGCGTATCATTTTGTATTTTAAGAAAGCTGTAAATAATATGTGTTAATTTATTAACCGGCCATTGCTTTATGGCTTCTCCATTGCCGGTATAGTAGGCAATGATTTTATACTGTTGGTTTTGCTGAGCCGTAAGTGATAGAAAACAGAAAAGAAAAAAAGGAAAAATGATTTTTTTCATAGGAGAAAGGTAGAAAATTTTTGAGTTAATAAATTGTATTTTCAAATGCGTCGTATTATCAGTGTCAACAATAAAGGAATCTGTTAACAACAAAATATTTATTACTTTTAAATAAGTAAATCATTCTGTTCAGTCTTCCGCTCCCGCTATTGCTATTGCCTTATTCTTTTAAAATGACATCTAATAATGAAACGCTGTAAGTACATTTTACCGGTAATGTTGTTTTTTTTAACTGCTGAACTATTTGCACAGCAAAAAGAAATGCCGGATTTGATCAATACGGGCAACTTTAATCCTGCAAGTTTATTGTGGTATACGTCTCCTGCAAAAAAATGGGACGAGGCGCTACCTGTTGGTAACGGCCGCCTGGGTGCCATGGTATTTGGAAAGCATAGCGAAGAACGTATTCAGTTAAATGAAGAAACGTATTGGTCTGGTGGGCCCTATTCAACAGTTGTAAAAGGCGGTTTTAAGGTGTTGCCCGACATACAAAAAAAAGTTTTTGAAGAAAAATATTTAGCTGCTCATAATTTATTCGGCCGCCATTTAATGGGCTACCCTGTAGAACAAATGAAATACCAATGCCTGGCTAACCTGCATTTGTTTTTTAAGAACCAGGACAGTGTTACTGATTATAAAAGATGGCTTGACCTGGAGAGTGGCATTTCGGGTGTTTCCTATACCGCTGATGGAATACGTTACCGGCGTGAGGTATTTGCATCGGCTCCCGACCAGGTCATTGTTGTTCGTATGACTGCTGACAAACCGGGCCGCATTTCCTTTACCGCCAACCTGCGTGGAGAAAGAAACGATACGCATTCTAATTATGCAACAGATTATTTTAGAATGGACCCTTATGGCAGCGACGGCTTAATCCTCACCGGCAAATCGGCCGACTACATGGGTGTAGAAGGAAAATTGAAATATGAAGCCAGAATAAAAGCCATACCGGAAGGTGGTAGCATGAAGACAGATGATGTGAACCTCATCATTGAAAACGCAAATTCGGTAACGATCTATTTTGCTGCAGCCACCAATTTTGTGAATTACAAAGACGTCAGTGCTGATCAACATCAACGCGTAAACGATTATTTTAAAGCCATTGAAAATAAAACTTACAACAGTATGCTTACAGCTGCTGTAGCTGATTATAAAAAATATTTTGACCGGGTATCGCTGCAATTACCCAAATCCAAAAATTCTTTTTTGCCAACCCCCGAACGAATTAAAAAAATACAGACCGAGCCCGATCCTTCAATGGCTGCATTGAGTTACCAATTTGGCAGGTACCTCATGATCGGTTCATCCAGGCCCGGTACCGAACCTGCCAACCTGCAGGGTATCTGGAACGACAATATGAATCCGGCCTGGGATTCGAAATATACCACCAACATCAATACCGAAATGAATTATTGGCCGGTGGAGAGTGGAAACCTTTCGGAATGTGCCGAACCCTTGTTTAGGATGATAAAAGAATTAACCGATCAGGGTGCGCAGGTTGCCCGTGAACATTATGGTGCAAAAGGATGGGTGTTTCATCAGAATACCGATATATGGCGGGTTGCAGCACCGATGGACGGCCCCACCTGGGGGACATTTACAGTAGGCGGGGCTTGGCTATGCACCCACATATGGGAACATTATCAATATACAATGGATAAAGACTTTTTACAAAAAACATATCCATTGATGGAAGGCTCGGTTCAGTTCTTTATGGATTTTTTAGTGCCGCATCCTAATGGAAAATGGCTGGTCACCAATCCTTCTACATCTCCCGAAAACTTTCCGGATGGCGGTGGTAACAAACCCTATTTTGATGAAGTAACCGCAGGATTCCGCGAAGGCACCACCATTTGTGCAGGCTCTTCTATCGATATGCAGATTTTGTTTGACCTCTTTGGTTATTATATTGAAGCGGCAAAAATTTTAGGAAAAGAAGACACATTTGTTCAACAGGTTAAAACCGCCAGAGAAAAATTAGTGCCACCACAAATTGGTAAAGACGGTTCCTTGCAGGAATGGGCCGATGACTGGAAATCGCTGGAAAAAAATCATCGGCACTTTTCACATATGTATGGGTTGTACCCCGGCAAAGTATTGTATGAAAAAAGAACCCCGGCATTGATTGAAGCGTATAAAAAAGTGTTGGAAGAAAGGGGAGATGCTTCCACCGGTTTTTCAAGAGCCTGGAAAATGGCTTTATGGGCAAGGCTGGGAGATGGTAACCGCTCTAATAAAATTTATAAAGGATATCTTAAGGAACAGAGTTGTACATCTTTGTTTGCCTTATGCGGTAAATCTTTACAGGTTGATGGCAGCTTTGGCGTTACAGCTGCCGTTACAGAAATGTTGATGCAATCGCATGATGGGTTTATAAAATTATTACCTGCTTTACCTGATGAATGGACTGATGGCGAATTTAAAGGCCTTTGTGCCAGAGGAGGCTTTGAATTGGATTTTATTTGGAAAAATAAAACGGTAACGCAATTTAAAGTATTATCGAAAGCGGGGGAAGATTGCAAAATTGAATTTAAACCAGATATGAAGATCAGCAGCAATGGTAAAAATGTTATCTTTAAAAAACGACCTGGTGGTATTGTTGAGTTTAAAACAGAGAAAGGCTCCGTTTATCTAATTAAATAATGGTGCCTAACCCTGTTAGTGGATTTAATTTTTTAATGCCTTGTACAGGCAAAAGATTGGTAGCCTAATTAAAGCCAACAACAAAAGTGCCGGAGGCAAGGCAGGTTTTTCCATTTTTGTGTCATGCCTACGGCATTTATATTTATTATTGTTTGTTTTTCTACCAACCTGCCGGCAGGCAGGCAGGTATATCGTCCCTAACGGGACTAAACAAATAACTTCGCCAACAGGGTTATAGCTACAATTTTAAAAAATAAAATCTACAACATGAATCGGTTAATTATTATCGGGTTAATTTTTATCGCCACCGTATTTTACAGCAGCAATAGCTTTGCTCAATTAAAAAAATTAACGCTCGAAGATATATACAGCAATAATGTATACCGGGTAAAAGGAGTTGGACAAATAAGGTGGATGAAAGACAATAAAGGTTATTCCACACTGGAAAACAATGCAGAGTCAAAGGGTAATGACCTTGTAGCTTATGATGCTGAAAGCGGAGCAAGAAAGGTTTTGGTATATGCCAAACAACTGATACCGGTGGGCATCAACAAACCTTTATCCATAGCCAATTATATTTGGAGCGACGATAACAGCAAACTATTGGTCTTTACCAATACCCGTAAAGTATGGCGTCAAAATTCAAGAGGCGATTATTGGGTGCTGAATCTTGCCAATGGCAAGCTGACACAACTGGGCAAGGGACTTGAAGAAGCTACACTCATGTTTGCTAAGTTCTCGCCCGATGGTGGCAGAGTGGCTTATGTAAGCAAGTTGAATATTTATGTAGAAGATATTGCAACTGGTGTAATTAATAAATTAACAAAAGATGGTGGAGACAATATCATTAACGGCACATTCGATTGGGTTTATGAAGAAGAACTGGGCGACCTGGATGGTTTTCGCTGGAGTCCTGATGGAAAAAATATTGCTTACTGGCAATCAGATACAAAAGGGGTTGGCACATTTTACATGATCAACAATGTGGATTCCAATTACTCAAAACCAATTCCATTGCCTTATCCAAAAGTGGGTACGGCAAATTCGGCGGTTAAAGTAGGTGTCATCTCTGCTACAGGCGGAAAAACAAAATGGTTTGCTGTTCCCGGCGATCCACGAAATAATTATTTAGCCAGGATGGAATATATACCCGGCTCAGATGACGTGATGATACAGCAATTGAACCGTTTACAAAATACCAATACCGTTTGGGTAGGCCACACAAAAACAATGGTGCTTAAAAATATTTTAACTGATAAAGACGATGCTTTTTTAGATATACATGATAATATTGAGTGGCTGGATAATACCAAATCATTTACCTGGACCAGCGAAAAAGATGGCTGGATGCATTTGTATAAAGTATCAAGAGATGGAAAAGAAATGAAACTCATCACCAAAGGAAATTTTGATGTGGTGAACATCAACTGCATTGACCCTGTTGGTGGTTTTGTATATTATATTGCTTCGCCTGAGAATTTTACACAACGTTATTTATATCGCAGCAGATTGGATGGAAATGGCGAAGCAGAAAGGGTGTCTCCTACAGATATGGCAGGCCAACATAGTTACCAGATATCTGCCGATGCCAAATACGCCATTCACAGTTTTGAGAATGCGTCAACACCAAGGCGGATCTCCCTGATCAATCTTAATACACACAAAGAAATAAAACTGCTGGAAGACAATGCCGTTTTAAAAGCAAAAATGAGCGAACTGGGTTTGCGTAACAAAACATTTTTTAAAATAGATATTGGCGATGTGGTTTTGGATGCCTGGATGATAAAGCCCATTAATTTTGATCCTCAAAAAAAATACCCCTTGTTAATTCATGTATATGGAGAGCCTGCCGGTTCTACCGTGCAGGACAACTGGAGCACGGGTGATAACCTCTGGCACCAATATCTCAGCAATCAATTAGATTATATTGTTGTGAGCATTGATAACCGTGGTACCCGTGTACCCCGTGGCCGTGATTTTAGAAAGTCTATTTACCGCCAGATCGGTTTACTGGCTGCCGATGACCAGGCTAAGGCTGCTAAAAAAATTGTTGCCACGTATTCATTTGTTGATGAAAAACGCATTGGTATATGGGGCTGGAGTGGTGGCGGACAAATGACCCTGCATTGTATGTTCCGCCATGCCGATGTTTATAAAACCGGTATCGCTGTTTCTTTTGTTGCACTACAAACTCTGTATGATAATATTTACCAGGAACGTTACATGGGTTTACCAAATGATAATGTTGCCGGCTATCGGGAGGGTTCTCCACTAACACATGCCGGTAAACTGGAGGGCAACCTCATGATCATTCATGGCACTGGCGATGATAATGTGCATTACCAGAATTTTGAAATGCTGGCCAATGAACTGATCAAAAACAACAAACTGTTTACCATGCTGTCTTACCCCATGCGGGATCATGGCATCAGCCAGGGGAAAAATACCACCCTGCATATGCGACGTAGTATGGAAAAATTCTGGAAGGATAATTTGTAGTTTACAACTAAGAAGCATCCTGATAAATCAATCATGCAATGATAACCTGAGCCTTTTTTCGCCTAAGCGTAGACTTACAAATGCAGAAGTTACAGTAGTACAAAAGCTTAATCAGGGAATAACCCCGAATCCGGGATGTAATCGGATTCGGAGGCCCTTTTTGGGTTACTTTTTTGGACAAGTAAAAAGTGACAATAAAAAAATCTTTTGTATCTTAACAAAGATTCCAAAACAGAAACCATGTCAACATATCCCAGTATATTCAACGATGTTATTGGCCCGGTAATGCGTGGCCCGTCCAGTTCGCACTGTGCTGCCTCTTTACGCATTGCCCGCCTCTGCCGTGATCTGATGGATGAAAACATCAAAGATATTTTAATTGAGTTTGATCCCAACGGTTCATTGGCAACCACACACAAAAGCCAGGGATCCGATATGGGATTGTTTGGTGGTTTTTTAGGATGGGAAGCACATGATGAACGATTACCGGAATCTGAAAAACATATTGTAACTGCCGGTATCAATGTAACCATCAATATGGTTGATATTGGCAATGGCCATCCCAATCTGTATAAATTAACGCTGTACAATAATAAAGAAACAAGACAACTAAGCGCCATCTCCACCGGCGGCGGCATGATAGAAGTAATTGCTATTGACGGAGTGCCGGTTTGCATGGCAGGCGATTATTTTGAAACATTGATCTATTGTGATAAACCAGACAATATCATTGCCTTTTTAAAAGCATCGATACAATACGATGATATCGAATTTCATAAAGGCGACATAGCTTTTATTGAAATTAAGTCGCAGGCTTTTTTTGATGACCCGATTTATAAAGAGTTGCTGGCGATGGAAGACGTTTTATGTATCAAACAACTGCAACCCGTTTTACCCGTAATGGCCCGGAAGGATTTACAGGTGCCATTTATTACCTGCCATGACATGTTGGAATACAATACCGGTAAAGATAAAGCGCTTTGGGAGTTGGCTGTTGACTACGAAATGGCAAGAGGAAATATTTCTGCAGAGGAAGTATTTGAAAAGATGCGAAACATTATTCACATTATGGGTAATGCCATTGAACTGGGATTAAAGGGTACCCATTATCAAGACCGTATTTTAGGAAGTCAGTCTTTGCAGTTTAAAGAAAAATTTTTAGCCGATCAATTAGTTGGTGGCGAAACCGATAACCGCATCATCATGTATGTAAGTGCTATGATGGAAGTAAAAAGTTCGATGGGCGTTATTGTTGCTGCGCCCACTGCCGGCAGTTGCGGCGCCTTGCCGGGTGCTTTGTTTGGCACGGCCCATTCGCTGCAACTACACGAAGATGAATTGGTGAAAGCGATGTTATCTGCCGGGCTCATTGGGGTATTTATTGCGGCACGCGCCACTTTTGCAGCAGAGGTTGGTGGCTGTATGGCCGAAACCGGGTCGGGTGGTGGCATGGCCGCAGCAGCCATTACAGAAATGAAAGGTGGCAGCCTGCAACAATGTATTGCTGCAGCTTCGCTGGCATTACAAAATTCGCTGGGCATTATCTGCGATCCTATTGGCAACCGTGTAGAAGCGCCTTGTTTGGGAAGAAATGTAATGGCTGCCGGCAACGCCATTTCCTGTGCCAATATGGCGTTATCCAACTACGAACAACTGATACCATTAGACGAAGTAATAGACACGATGAAAGCAGTAGGCGATCAGATCCATCATACTTTACGATGCACCAACCTGGGCGGACTCTCCATCACCAATGCCGCTAAAAAAATAGAAGCTATGCTGGAAGGCGTACCCGGCAAGTTTTTTAAAAGTTGTTAGGTTGATTTTTTTATTTTAAAAAATGTAATCAGTATATAAAATGGAACAAGCTTATATTATTGCGCGGTTAAAAGACATGACCATGCCCGAGTTACTGGATGCCCTTGCCGAAGCCCATGCCGGCAAACCAGTGGATATTTATGAGTACCTGCAGCCCGGTTTAATTGACCGCACAACTGATACCATCTGGGAATTTATAGAAGCCGTTAAGCAAATAGACAAATAAGCAGACTGCTCAGTGATTTATTTAATAGCAAACCATTTACCCATGACATCCCCTCTTCTACGAAGAGGCAATGGCTCAGCGGCCTTGTCTCAATCTCTGCTTCGTATTAAATGCGTAATTTTAATCCATGCCATGTATAAAAAATATCATCATAGCCGGTGCCAATGAACTGCCCATTACGCTCGATATTTTTTTTAACAATGAGCAGTCTCAAAAACCGGTTCTGATCTATGCACACGGCTTTAATGGTTTTAAAGACTGGGGCAATTTTGATTTGATCGCTGAAAGATTTGTTGCAGCTGGGTATACATTGGTGAAATTTAATTTCTCTCACAATGGTACCACGCCCG
>CANKNL010000031.1 GCA_947483345.1 Chitinophagaceae bacterium
GCCCAGGTAAATCCACTGCCAAAAGCGGTTAAACAAATTAAATCCCCTTCTTTTATTTTCCCTTCTTCCCAGGCTTCGCAAAGTGCAATGGGGATAGAAGCGGCCGTTGTGTTGCCGTACTTTTGAATATTGTTATATACCTGATCATCACTTAGTTTTAATTTGTGTTGCACAAACTGGGCTATGCGTAAATTGGCCTGATGCGGTATCAACAAATTAATATCCGACGTTGTTAATCCATTTGCCAATAAGGCTTCTTCAACAACTTCAGGCATTTTAATGATTGCTTTTTTAAATACAGCAGGACCATCCATGTTTGGAAAATTTTGTGCGTCATCTATCATGGCATGGCTCATAAACATTTGCCCCATTTCGGCGTCATCAAATTTAGCAACGGGTTCTTGCTGCCAATGATTGGCATGTGTACCGGGGTTATACATGGCTAATATTTCTGCACTATTACCATCACTGTGTAAATGGGTGCTTAAAATACCTTGCCCGTCTTTTTGTGTAGGTTGTAAAACAACGGCTCCGGCGCCATCGCCAAAAATAACACTGATATTTCTGCCCCTGGTAGAAAAGTCCAATCCAAAAGAATGTTTTTCGCTACCAACAACTAAAATATTTTTGTACATACCGGTTTTAATAAACTGATCGGCCACCGATAGGGCATATAAAAAACCGCTACATTGATTCCGTACATCCAAAGCACCAATTTCATTCATTTTTAAAGCCCGCTGTAACAGCACGCCACAGCCAGGGAAATAATAATCGGGGCTCAATGTGGCAAAAACAATAAAGTCGATGTCCTGTGCAGTAATGCCTGCTCTTTCAATGGCCATCTTTGCAGCTTCCACACCCATGGTAGTGGTGGTTTCTCCGGTTCGGTCTGCATAATGCCTTTCCTTAATACCGGTACGTTCCTGGATCCATTCATCGGATGTATCCATATATTTTTTCAGGTCTTCATTTGTAAAAACGTTTTTGGGAACATAGTAGCCTATTCCGGCAATTTTACTTCTTTGCATGCAATCGTTTATTTAGAACAGGCAATTTACATAATAACAGATGATTTGCAACCGTTTCAATTGCAACTATTAAATAAATAAATTAGGCTAATACAGGGCTAAAGTCAGTTAATTTTCACCATATCGCGTAAACAGAAATCATCATCAAATATAGGATGAACACGGGTTTTGTAATGAAAATCAACAGAATTACGCAAGGCCTCACTGTTAAAGATCATTTTACCCGTAAAATGTTCGGCCAGCGGAAACAAAGAGAGTTTATCATGTTTCAGTATTAATTCTGCTATATAAATTCTTGAATTGACTTTGATATTAAAAAACTGTTTACCACTAATGGTGCTCATAAAGGCAGAGCCTGCTAATGAGTCGGCCGTCATCATCTTAAACGCAAGGAGTTCGTCTATATGTCCGGAAAATGAGATAGTATATTCGGTATCTGTTTTTTTCGCAAGTCTTAAATACATGGCTATTTCACGGCTGCTGCCTGGTTTTTTAATAAAAGTTATCCAGGTTCCCAATAAGGCATCTTCTACATACATGTTGGGTACTTCATCTAAATTATAGGCCGAACTGTACGGACAAGAGCACAGCGAAACGGATAAAAAAAATAAGATTGATATGTAGAAAAGCCTCTTCAAATTTATCGGTTTAAAATAATCTCGACATTTTACAAATTCGGTAGCCACTCCCTTTCTATAATTTTTAGGCCAACCTGTAGATTCCTTTATTGAATTTTTACCCGGCCTGTAAAAACACAGTGGCTACTGCTGAGCCGGGTTTTAATTTTTGCACACCTGCTCATTAAAAATACAATTATCTTTTAAAAAACCAGTTTACGGTTGTCCCCATTACAACAGGGGTAAACATTGTTTTGCAATAAGGGTATTGAAAAGGGATATGCTAAAATTACAAAAATGCGGCTTATACCAAAATTAAATTATTGCCGTCAGCGACTGTTTTTTAAACAGTAAACCAAGCCAGCTGCCTGTTTCCATTAACCAGGCAATACCCAAATGAATGATTAAACCACCCCAAACACTTTGTGTGTTAAAACTGATTATACCTAAAAGTATGCCACCCCAAAAGCTGCTGATAGCTTCTCCCAGGGGCTTGCCAAAATGAATGGTACAATAAAAACAGGCTACCGGTATAATACATTGAGGGCCACATATTCTTGATAAAGACAAAATTAAAAATCCCCTGAAAAAAAATTCGATACTAACAAAATCAAATCCATAGCAAAGCTCATAAATAAAATAATATAACCTTTTTGAAGGCAGATTTAATTGTTCCAAAAACTTCGCTTTTGGATACATGGCTAAAAAATCATTTTGTGTACTGGCCAGTGCAATAAACGGAATCATGATCAGCAACATGGTTAAATAGGGCTTTATATGCGTCAATGCTTTAGTGCCGTAAAAGGGTTGGTTGCTTTTATCTTTTATCAGCCAAATAATCAATACAGGGGTTAGCACTACAAAAACCCGCACTATCCAGTTTATACTCTTTAACCAAAAAATCTGTTCATCTCCATGCCATAAACTTTTAATAAAGGGTTGGTGAAAATCAAAATTTACCCTGAAAGAAAAAAAGGCGGGTGCCAGTAACAGGATGATCCAGAACCAGGGATTTTTAAAGTAACTGCAATCTTTAAAAAAGAATAATTGTAAAAAAAATGCTGTAGCGAAGGGGATACCATATAATAAATAGTAACCCCAAAAATGCCGCTCGTCTATTTGATCTCCGGCAACATACCTGGCCTCTAATGCATGCCAGTAGTTTAAATAAATACAGGACCCTATTAAAAGCAGTATCAATAAGAAATAATATAGACTAAACGCGTCTTGATAAAACGCCCTGATATATTTTATGATCTGCGACAAATAAATGTATTTGTATAAAGATAGTCAACGGCTTTGCAATAAATAAAAACCCCTGTTTAAACAGGGGTTAAATAAAAAGGACAAATTTATTTATAACCGATCCAAACACGGGTTTCCATATTAAATAACCAGTAAATACCATTTGCGAAGGCAAAATTAAAGGTATGTTCGGCAGGGGCATCTGCAGGTAACTTTAGTTCTTTTGTTAAGTACCCTGTTTTAAAATTATACAACTCTATTTGTTTACTATCAACATTTAAAAAACCAAGTTCGGCAGCTTTTATGCCTGTATAAATTAAGGAGGTATTATTATAATCATCTGGTGTTTCTGTTGTTAATACATCCGCCTTATCAGTTTGTTTTGTTCTTCCCCACTTAATGTCAACCAACGAATCGGATTCAATGCCTTTTTCGGAATACAGTGATACGGTACTGCCGTTTAAAAACATGATCTCTTTTCTGATGGGATGATAGGCTGCTACACTTTGTTCATTTGGCTGATGTGCACCCTCTACATAAACCACACTCGAATCGGGTATTCCTTCATAGTTAAGGATGTATTTAAACCAGCCATTATCGGCATAGGTATTACCATTAATTTCTTTTTTTGCCGGATTATACCATAGGCCCCTAGAATCATGCTTTGCTGTTAACTCTTCATTTGACATTAATTTGTTTGTAACGTCAAAAACAGCCAGTGGATAATCCTGATTACCGGCAAAGACCGCATAATATTTTTTTTGCAGGGGATGCCATACAACAGAGGCCCCTCTTGTACCGGGCATATCATCATCGATTGTTCTAGGCATTTGGAGTTCTATTACTTTTTTAAGTGTTTGCTTTTGTTGTGCCTGAAGCGGAGAGCTAGCAGCAAATAAAACAGCTGTAAATAAAAATATCTTTTTCATTTTATGTAGTTTAATAAAAGGTAAAATTAGGACAACAATTTTGTAAAACCCGGTATGGCAATTTTATACGATTGGTGAGGTGTTGAGGGTATTCCAAAGCAGGTCTTTTAATTCGGGTAGCCCCTGCCCGGTAACAGATGAAATAAAAATATGCGGAATATTTTTTGGTAATTCTTTTTGAATCGCCATTTTTAATTCATCATCCAGCATATCTGCTTTACTGATGGCGATCACAAAGTCTTTTTGTAGCATGTCGGGATTGTATTGTTCCAGTTCATGTCGTAAAATCTCAAACTCCTGCTGATGGTCTTTACTATCGGCAGGGATTAAAAAAAGTAAAATAGAATTGCGTTCAATATGTCTTAAAAACCGGTGACCTAGTCCCTTTCCTTCGGCGGCACCTTCAATAATACCGGGTAAATCGGCAATGCAAAAACTTTTGGCATCCCTGTATTCTACCATACCCAATTGAGGAACCAATGTGGTAAAAGCATAGTCTGCAATTTTAGGTTTGGCAGCAGTAATACTGCTCAATAAAGTTGATTTTCCTGCATTGGGAAATCCCACTAAACCAACATCTGCCAAAACCTTTAGTTCTAATACTTTTATACCTTCTGTACCCGGTTCGCCGGGTTGGGCGTATTCGGGCGATTGGTTGGTTGAGGTTTTAAAATTACTGTTGCCTAAACCACCACGGCCACCTTTTACCAGAATCACTTCCTGTCCGTCTTCTAAAATTTCAGCTTCTTTTTCACCGGTTTCTTCATTACGGGCAATGGTACCCAGGGGTACTTCAATAATGATGTCTTTTCCGGTTTTACCACTCGAATTATTTTTACTGCCATTTTCTCCATCTTCGGCTAAAACATTTTTATAATAGCGAAGATGCAGCAATGTCCATAATTGTGTATTGCCTTTTAAAATAATATGGGCGCCACGGCCACCATCGCCACCATCGGGGCCTCCCATAGCCGTTAATTTATTGCGCATAAAATGCTTGCTACCTGCACCACCATGCCCGCTTCGGCAAAATATCTTGATCTGATCTACAAAGTTTGATTTTTCCATTATTGCCGCAAAGGTGAGTAAAATTTAAGGATTAATAAGCGTTAACCGGATTTTATACAAATTGAGCCCTAATAAACAGTAAACGATATTACATTTGTGAAATCAAAAATAAAAAGGAGTATATGATAAAATTGATATCTATGTCTGCGTTAATAATATGGGGTTGTGGCGCTGTAAAATCTAACCAGTCTCAAAAAGAAAATGATTCTACAGTCATTAACAGACCGATTAAAAATGACATGCAGGATACTTTAATCAGCCAGGTACCCGGCCAATTCAAATTACCAACCTGTATAAAAAATAAAATTGATTCTTTTAAATTGAAAGACGTTGCAGAAAAACCACAACGTGTAGTTGAGTATATGTATAAGGGTAAAAAAGTTTATTATTTGGTAATGCCTTGTTGTGATTTTTTTAATGAAGTATATGATGATAAATGCCATTATCTGGGCGCTCCAAATGGCGGTTTTACCGGTACCGGGGATGGTAAGTTGCCAGATTTTTTTACTGAAGCAAAAAACGAGAGATTAGTTTGGGGAACGCCTAAATAATTATTTGTGTTCGGTCCAGGGTTTGTAATTGGCAGATGGAGATGCCGGGTTTTCGGAAACAGATCTGAGCGGTTCGCATGCTTTCCAGCTTTCAAACATAGTTTTTGGTAATTGCTGATATAAGGCTGTGCCAGCTGTTTTCCAGGTGATCATCTCATCAGTAACCTCTTTTATTTTTTTTGCCGGGTTACCAACAATTAAACTTCGGCTTTCAAAAATGGCATCTGCTTTAATAAAGCTTAAAGCGCCAACGATACAGTCATCGCCAAGTAGTACATTATCCATGATCACCGCATTCATGCCAACCATACAATTTTTACCAATGGTTGCGCCGTGTATGATAGCGCCATGGCCAATATGGGCACCTTCTTTTAAAACTACGGTTACACCCGGAAACATATGTATGGTACAGTTCTCCTGTACATTGCACCCATCTTCAATGACGATCTGTCCCCAATCACCACGAATGGCCGCACCCGGGCCAATGTAACAGTCTTTACCAATAATCACCTGGCCTGTAACAGCCGCCAGCGGATGTATAAATGCAGATTCGTGTATCACCGGTTTGAATCCATTGAACTGGTAAATCATATCAATGTTTTATTGGTTCGGAAACAAGTGCCTTTAAAAATGGCCACCATATGGTCTCTTTGATTGGTAATGGTGATTTGATAAAGCCCTGTTGATTTTCCATTATGCAGTTCTATTGCTTCGGCTGTTAAGATATCACCAACATGAACGGGTTTGGTAAAATTGATTGAGGTATCCAGCGCAACAGATAAATTATTACGGTTGTTACAGGCAAAGGCAAAGGCACTGTCGGATAAAGAAAATGCGATACCGCCATGAACGATACCAAAGCCATTGATCATCTCTTTGCGTACGGTCATTTTAATTTTACTATAACCTTCTGTAATATCCAATACTTCTATACCCAGCCACTGGCTGAATAAATCGTGCGCCATCATGTGGGTTACAACTTCTTTTGCTGTTGTCATAATTAGTGTAATTAATATTGCCGGTTATTGTCCTTTAAATGCCGGTTTACGCTTTTCTAAGAAGGCGGCTATGCCTTCATGATAGTCTTCTGTTGCGGCTGCTTTTTGTTGAAATTGATCTTCCAGTTCCAATTGCGCTTCCCAGGAATTTAAAAAAGATTGATTTATGGCATGCTTGGTATAAGCCAAACCCTTTGTAGGCAATTGAGAAAGCACCTCTGCTATTTTTTTACTTTCTACTTCAAAATGGTCATCTTCAAAAACTTTATAGATCATACCCATTTTTTCAGCATCTGCAGCAACCACTTTATCACCTGTCATCATTAGGGCGCTGGCTTTTTGCCAGCCAATTAAACGGGGTAAAGTAAATGTGCCACCGCTGTCGGGTATTAATCCTATTTTACAAAAAGCCTGAATAAAAGAAGCAGATGTTGCAGCAACCACCACATCGCAACACAAAGCCATGTTAGCACCGGCACCGGCAGCAACGCCGTTAACTGCTGCAATAACCGGCTTTGGCATGTTTCTGATTCGTTTTACAATGGGATTATAATGTTCAGCAAGAATTTGATTGATTTCCAGTTTATCCTCACCAACCAATTCACTGATATCCTGCCCTGCACAAAAAGCTTTACCGGCTCCGGTTATGTACACGGCACGTACTTCATGCAGCGATGCTGCTTCATCCAGCTTTGCCTGCATAAGCAGGGCCATCTCCCGGTTAAAAGAATTGAATTTTTCCGGACGGTTTAGGGTAATAAAAGCGATGTTGTCTTTTATTTCAAATAAGATAGAAGGCATAAAAATTGATTTTCGACATACAATTTACAAAAGCCGTTGAATTAATGGCACTTAAAATAATCAAAGGGTTCTTTACAATCATTGCACTGGCATAAAGCCTTACAGGCCGTGCTGCCAAATTCGCTTACCAGCCGCGTATTAGCGGAGTGGCATTGCGGGCATTCAATACCATCTTTAGGGATTTGGAATTTTTTATCAGGAGCAGCAATACCATATTCTTTCAATTTTCTTTTTCCGTCTTCCGTCATCCAGTCTGTTGTCCAGGCAGGTGAAAGTACCGACGTGACGGTAATATTTTTATATCCATTTTCAATTAAAGCCCATTTAATATTCATCGCAATCATATCCATTGCGGGGCAACCGGTATAAGTAGGGGTGATGATAATGTCAATGTTATCGGTATTGAATTTTATGTCTCTCACTAATCCAAGATCTAAGATGGAAAGTACCGGAACTTCGGGATCGCAAACCTCCTGCAGTATGGCTAATATGTTTTGTTTGTCAATAACCGGCATAGATGTAAGTTAAAGCAATGGTATCATAAATGGCATGACAAAAAATGGCATACCACATATTTCTTTTAAAGTAAAGCATGAGCGCATGATAACAAATGCCAGCAATAAAAGCATTTATCACGCCTATGGGGCCAAGTTGTAAATGGTATAATGCAAAGATGATATTACTGAGGAGGAAGCTGATCAGCATAGCATACCGGCCCGAAAACAGTTTTTCTAAACGGGTAAAGATAAATCCATGAAAAACAATTTCTTCATAAAATCCGCCAATGATCCAGCCCATGGCCAGAATAAAAATATAGAATGTTGTATCTCCCCGAATCTTTGTAAAATCACCCAGGTTTACAGCAGGCAAATCAATAAGCTTAAGAAGTAAAGGGAAGAATACCCAGTTTAAAAATGAAAAGAGTGCTATGGCAGAACCAAGGCCAATTAAAACCGGTTTTATATGAAATTGTTTAAAACTAAAACCGATACTGGTAAAATTTTCCTTGTTATGTTTTAAAAACAACCAAACAAATACCAATACCGGTATGCTATAGGCAAAAGGAAAAGGAATAATACCGGCATGGGGCAGTACAACAACAAATAAAATTGCGCATAAAGTAATCCAACTGTCTTTAGTTATTTTCATTACCATGCAGCACCGGGATATGTTCTTTGCAGGTATTGCATTTCTGCTAAAATAAAGCCTAAATATTCTGTATGTATGCCTGTTTTACCACCAGTTTGCATAAATGTATTTTCCGGAATTGGCAAGGTGGCTTCTTCAAAAACAGCAATCAGCTTTTTCATCCAGGCAGCTTTTAACGATGCCATATCAACCGCCATTTCTTTTTCATAATCTGCAGCCATGAAAAATTCGCCGGTGTATCTCCAAAGTTCATCAATCGCTTTTAACATGCGTTGATGACTTTCTTCGGTACCATCACCTAAACGGATAACCCACTCACTGCTCCAGCGTAAATGGTAGGTTACTTCTTTCAATGCTTTGGCTGCAATGGCTGCCAGTTGTTCATCAGGGCCCGACTGTAATTTTTCGTATAACAGATACTGATAAGCACTAAAAAAAAATTGGCGTAATACAGTTTGTGCCCAATCTCCATTTGGTTGTTCGGCCAGTAAATGATTTTTATATTCTCTTTCTGTTCTCAGGTATGCTAAAGCATCTTCGGTGGTATCAGGCCCAACTAAAGTAGCGGCGTACTGATAAAAATTTCTTGATTGTCCAAGCAGGTCTAACGATATATTGGTAATGGCAATATCCTGCTCAAGTATGGGCCCATGTCCACACCACTCGCTATTACGCTGCGACAGTATTAAGGCGGTATCTGCCAGATGGAGCAGGTAATTTGTTAAATAAGTATGCATAAAGTCAGGCCTTTTGAAAATTAATTTTACATATGGTTTACTTCATCAGGTAACTGATAAAAAACAGGATACCTGTATATTTTGTCATTGGCAGGCTCATAAAAACTGTCTGCATCATCGGGGCTGCTGGCATGTATATATTTACTTTCTACAACCCAAAGGCTAACCCCTTCCTGCCTTCTGGTATAAACATCTCTTGCATTTTCCATGGCCATGGCGGCATCTGCCGCATGAAGACTGCCAACATGCTTGTGGTCTAATCCCTGTTTACTGCGTACAAAAACTTCCCAAAGTGGCCATTCGTTCTTTGTTTCAAAAGTTGTGGAAGTGTTGTCTTTACCGGTATGGTCTTCCGGAATATCGCCATAAAAATATTTCTGTTGTGTAAATGACATATGAATTTATTTTAAGCTGCTTTTTCTTTTTGACGGTTTAATTTTTTTGCTGCATAAACTTTTGCTGCTGCTCTTACCCACTCCCCTTCATCGTGTGCTTTATTTTTGGCCACCAGGCGTTGTTTATTGCAGGGCCCATTTCCTTTAACTACATTCCAGAACTCATCCCAGTTTATTTCTCCAAAATCATAATGGTTTGTTTTTTCATTCCATTTTAATTTATCATCCGGCAAGGTCATGCCTAATACTTTTATCTGTTCTGCAATCATATCAATAAATTGCTGCCTGAGTTCATCATTTGTTTTTCTTTTTATTTTCCACTTCATGCTCTGGTCACTGTTAGTGCTTTCGCTGTCTTTTGGGCCAAACATCATCAGGCTTGGCCACCACCAGCGGTTAATGGCATCCTGGCACATGGCTTTTTGTTCATCCGTTCCCCGGCTTAATACAAGCAGTGATTCAAATCCCTGACGCTGATGAAAACTTTCTTCTTTACAAATGCGTACCATTGCTCTGGCATAAGGGCCATAGGATGTACGACAAAGCATCACCTGATTTAAAATAGCGGCACCATCAACCAGCCAGCCTATGGCACCCATATCGGCCCAGCTCAGTGATGGATAATTAAAGATGGAAGAATATTTTGCTTTACCAATATGCAGATCATTAATCATCTCGTCTCTGCCGATACCCAGGGTTTCTGCCGAGCTGTATAAGTACAAGCCGTGGCCGCCTTCATCCTGTACCTTTGCAATTAGTATGGCTTTTCTTTTTAAAGAAGGTGCCCGGCTTATCCAGTTGCCTTCGGGAAGCATACCTACTACTTCGCTATGTGCATGCTGACTAATCTGGCGAATATTTGTTTTGCGATATGCATCAGGCATCCAGTCTTTGGGTTCAATCTTTATTTCATTATCTATTTTATTTTGAAATATTTTTTCGAGATCCTGTTCTAACATAAAGGAATTATTAAAGTATAAAATTAATGTAAAATGCTAACATATGTTAGTTATTAAAGACCGTGTGGCCCGGCCTTATTTGATATCAAAATCCACCACCACCTTTTCTGTTACCGGGTGAGACTGACAGGTAAGAATAAAACCCTGTTCCACCTCTTCCTCTTCCAGCCCCCAGTTAACATCCATGGTCACTTGGCCTTCCAATAGCTTGGCTTTACAGGTACAGCACACACCGCCTTTACAGGCAAAGGGCAAATCGGCGCCTTGTTTTAAAGCCGCATCTAGAATCGTTTCACTGTTCAATCCTAAATCAAAATCAAAACTTCTGCCGTCAAGCTTTACAGTTATTTTGCTCGTTGGGCCGGTTTTATTTTCTACCGATTGTTTTTTGTTGTCTGCTGATTGTTTTTGTCCGGGCGTTGTAAACAGTTCAAAATGAATTTTCTTTTTATCGATCTCTAATTTTTCTAAAAAGTCTTTTACACAAAAAATCATGTCTTCGGGTCCGCAAATAAAAAACTCATCGGTATGATGATAATCAATTAATTTATGTAAAGCCGTTAATTTTTCGGTATCTATCCTTCCCGAATTAATTGGGGCATCAGTTTTTTCACGGCTAAGAATATTAATAAAATTAAACCGGTTAATATATTTATTTTTTAGTCCTTCCAGCTCTTCAAAAAAGATGATGGAATGGCGGCCACGGTTGCCAAAAACCAATGTAAACTCACTGGCAGGCTCCGTTTTTAAGGTGGCTTTAATAATTGAAATAACAGGGGTAATGCCACTACCAGCTGCAAAGGCAAGGTATTGTTTTGTGTTTTCGGCTTTTAATGTGCTGTTGAACTTACCGGTTGGCGGCAGTACATCTAATTCATCACCTGCTTTTAAGATGCTGTTAGCATAATCCGAAAACTTTCCATGAGCAACTTTTTTTACAGCCACCCGTAATTCATTTTCATAAGGTGCCGAACAAATAGAATAGGATCGACGGATCTCTTCTCCATTAATTTCTTTTTTAACCGTTATATTTTGCCCCTGTTCAAATAAAAATTCACCCGATAAATGGTCCGGTATGGCAAAGGCTATCGACACACAATCTGCGGTTATTTCTTTAATGTCTTTTACTTTAAGTTTATGAAAATGTACTGCCATAAAAAAACTAATTTAAAATGCCTTTTAATAAATGATTGGTCATGTCATCTTCCAAAATCTGATGACTTATCTTTTTCTTGTTTTGCCAAAACTCCAAACCTCTTACAGCCGAAAGAATAGTTAGTACAGCAACCTGGGGGTTCACGGCTTTCAATTCATGCGTGCGTATGCCGGTTTCTACTAAAGCAACGAATCGCTTTTCGTAAGCCCGTCTTTGAATCAAAAAATGGCTTAAATAAGGTTCTTTTAACTGCTTCCACTCGTGGTTAGCAACATAAACCTCATCAAAGTTCTCCAGCATCATACGGATATGAAAGCGAATGATATTTTCAAGCTTGGTTACCGAATTGCCTCCTGTTTTTTCTGTTGTATCAAAATAGGTATTGAAGATATGGGCCACTTTAAAACAAATAGCCTGTAATAATTCACTCTTGCCTCCAATGTGATTATACAAGCTGGGCGCTTCCACACCTACCGATTCAGCCAGTGCTCTCATAGACGTTGCAGCATATCCTTTAGTTTTAAACAAGGCCGCGGCTTTTAAGGTAATCATATCCTTTTTACTGATATGTTTTCCCGGCTTTATTTTGGCCATGCTTTTTTTATCAAAACTAACGATTATTAGTTTTTATAGCTCTAATTTTTGCTGAATTAATCGTATAAGCATATTATTATACTATAGTATATATTTAAAGTAATATTCAGAAACTTTGGGAAAATAAAAGCAAAGCCAGTACTGGCCTGCATGCAGATCTTCAAATAAACTAAAAAAAGGCAGGGGAAATGAGGTTTTAAAAATAAATTATGAAAATATTAAAAAATTAGTAATTTTACGTTCTGCTTGATTATCTAGTTTCTCCAATATTATACAAAAATCCATTTTAGGAAACCTATAAAAGGTATTTCTTTATTATTATATATAACAATACGCTATTTAATAAAATAATTCTAACTTTTTCTTGTGGTTTCAGAGGTAAGCAAGGCCGGAGATTTTTATCTCTGGCCATCTTTTTACAATGAAGCTGATCATTTTAATGAACAGCCGTGTTTAAAAAATCGATCATAGGCTTCATGCAATTAAAGGTTTTGGCAACCTCTTTTACGAAATTATTATTTTGTAATTCACTATCAGTAAAGGGTTTGCTCACAATGAAGCTTTTCATTTTAAGGAAAGCAATAGCCTCATTATCCTCATCATAGCCCTTTGGAGGCCTAACCAAACGGTCATTAGTTTTTACCCCTTCGGTAAAAGTCTTTCTGAAATGTTTATGTTCAATTATCTTTTTCCAGTCTGTAAAATTATAATCAATCTCCTGGCGTATACCCGATAATACCCCGGTCTCTGGCATCCAAATACCACCGGCAGCCATGCTTTTACCGGGTTCAATGTGTAGATAATAGCCTGCACCCAGCCCTTTTTTACCGGCGTTGTTTAAATAACACGACAGATTGGTTTTGTAGGGGGTTTTATTTTTGCTGAACCGAACATCCCGGTTTATCCTGAAAACACATGCTTTAACAGAAAGCTGGCCAATGGGAGCATCAAATTTGGCAACCGCTGCAATAAGGCTCTCAACAAAAAGATAAAAGTCTGACTTTACAATTTCAAATTGATGACGATGTTCATCAAACCAGGCTTTATTGTTATGCGCATTTAAATCTTTCAAAAATTTCAGTGTATTTGAATTAATCATAAACGCTATGGATTGTTTTTAGTGATTTTAATAAAAATAAAAAAGGAATCTGGCCATTAAGCAGATTCCTTTTGATGAGCTATGTTTTTATTTATTTTATGCGTCCCCAGTTCTCACCGCTTTTTATGCGATATAATGTCATTTCGCTGACCTTGTATTTCTCAGCCAGTTTTTTATAAGTTAATTTCCGTTTTGGATTATTGATTAAATCCTTAATGGTTTTAACCTGTGTTGCATTGAGTTTCAGGCCAACTGTTCTGGTAGCCTGGCGTTTTTTATAGGCTATTTTTTCGGGACTATTTTGCTGATGTGTGCCCACTGTTTCTAATGTGGCCCACTTCAGATTTTTAAAATGATTGTCTTTCTTTTTATGATTTATGTGAATGACATATTTAAATTTAGGGGTCGGTTTTTTACAAAAAAGTTTTGCTACCTCCCGGTGAAAATAAATGGTTCCATTATTGTTTTCAACGTGCAGATTTAATGTTCTGTAACCAGAAGTTAAGGAGCCGTTTAACAGGTTACCATCTTTAAAAACATTGTCATGATAGCTGGCTGCTCGACCATGGGATGACATGGCGTATTTTTTACGCAGTTGTTTATGCCCTGTAAATAATATTTGCTTCCATACTTCGCCGGGATTTTTTTTGATCATGATGTAAGATTTAATTATTAAAGCAATACAATTGAATTCGCTGGATTTAAATATAAGAAGTGATGATAAACAAATATAATATTTATTTTTACTACCCGGGCAGCATTTTTATAAATTCTTCTTCACTGATGATATGCACAGCAGGTATTTTTTTTGCTTTCTCCAGCTTGCTGCCCGCATTTTCACCTACCACCAGGTAGTTCAATTTACTGCTTACAGCCCCCATAATTTTGCCTCCGTTTTTTTCAACAAGAGCCTCTGCCTCGCTTCTTTTTAAAAGCATAAGTGTACCAGTAAATAGAAATGTTTCACCGGTAAGCTTACCTGATGTTACTAAATTTTTCTTTTCATTTTTAAGTTGAACACCCAATCCTTCCAGCTGTTGCAGTAAGTGCAGGTTATCGGCATTATGAAAAAACTCATAGACTGTTTTTGCCACTTTAACACCTACATCATCCAGTTGTTTAAGCTGTTCTTCGTTAAAATCTGCCAATTGTAAAAGATGATCCACAGCCTGGGCAAGTGTTTTAGCGGTTGTTTCCCCTACAAACCGAATACCTAAAGCATAAATAATACGATGCAGTGATTGCTTTTTTGATTGGTCAATAGCTTCCTGAAGCCGGGTTATGGATTTTTCGCCAAAACCATCCAGTTTACTGATTTCAGCATAGGGTAAACTGTATAAATCCGGAATGGACTTTAAAAACCCCATTTCATAAAACTTACGAACATTGGCTTCGCCAAAACTGCGTATATCCATCGCATCTTTACTTACAAAATGTATGATGCCTTCTACAATATGAGCAGGGCAGGTGAGATTTATACATCGCCAAACAGCTTCTTCTTCAAGTTTAAATAAAGCATCATTACAAACCGGGCAATGTGTAGGAAATTTTATGTCCTGTTCAGTATCATTCCTTAACTCTACAAAAGCTTTTACAATCTGAGGAATTACATCACCACTTCTTTCTATCAGTATAGTATCACCAAGCATAAGGCCTTTTTCTTTGATGTAGTCTTCATTGTGGATAGAAATACTGCTTACCGTAACACCACCAACCTGTACCGGCTTGATCTTAGCAACGGGTGTTACGGCACCGGTTCTGCCAACCTGAAACTCAACAGCCAATAATATACTGGTGGCTTGCCTGGCTTTAAATTTAAAAGCGATGGCCCAACGAGGATGATGTGAGGTCATACCCAGTGCGTCCTGTAGTTTTAGGTCATTCACTTTAATAACCATGCCGTCAATTTCATAACCAAGATTATCTCTTTCTATTTCAAAATCATGAACGTGTTTTATAACGTCCTCAATGCCAGTAAAAACTTTCATTTCGTTTTTAGGACTTCTAAAACCCAGGTTCCAAAGCATGTCCAACATACCGGAGTGGGTTAAAGGCAGATTGTTGTTGGCAGATGGCTGTACGGCGGGTTCAAGGTCAACGATAAAGCTAACATGATATAAAAAGGCCTCCAGGTTTCTGCGGCTTACTTCGGCAGTATCTTTAATTCGTAATGAGCCTGCGGCAGCATTGCGTGGGTTTGCAAGCGGCGGAATACCTTCGTCCATCAGGGCGTCATTATAGGTTTTAAAATTCTTTTTATTCATCAGCACTTCGCCTCGAATCTCAATTTGCTCAATACCATAAGCGCTGAATCCGGCAGATAGCGGCACTGATTTGATCTGCTTTATATTCATGGTAATGTCGTCTCCCACTTCACCATCGCCACGTGTAACGGCTCTCACCAGCAAATCATTTTCATAAACCAGTGATATACTGGCCCCGTCAAATTTTGGCTCAACACAATAAACAATCTGCGCCAGTCCGGAAAGCTCTTTTGCCTTTCTGTCAAAATCAAACAGGTCATCTGCATTGTACGAATTTTCGAGCGACAGCATGGGCACCAGGTGCTGTGTTTTTGGAAAGTCTTTAATTAAACCCATGCCCACCCGCTGTGTTGGCGAATCGATTGTTATTATTTCTGGGTTTTCCTTTTCTAACTTCTCTAATAATTTATACAGGGAATCATATTCAAAATCACTGATGAGCGGATCGTTTTGTACATAGTATCTGTATTCATGAAAACGGAGACAGTGTCGTAAATCTGCTATTTGATCTGTAATTCCTTCTGATAAATGCGGCGCCTTTGCAGCCGATATCCACACATCGGTATTTTGTTGTAATGCTTTTGTTTGCTCAGGATCGTACATAAATAAATATAGTAATAAAGATAAAAATTATTAACAGGTCAACTTGTTTTCAAAAAAGATCAACCATTATCTGTGGGGAATAATTTGTTTCAGATGTTTCTGTAAAACCAGTTTTAACTGCCTTTTTACAATAGTCCCCATAGTACTGCATGTTGAGAAATAGCTGGTATTAAAATGTGTATTCAGTTCTTCACGCAGCATTTTAATTTTGTGGTATTCAGATATTTCATCTTTTATCATAATGCTGAGCAATTCCATTAATTGCTTGCGGCTGGCAATAGCCCGGTAGGCCATGGCAGCCTGTTCTTCAGACTGGTACTGTTCAATCACTTCGGGGCTCAGTGTTTTTAAAACCAGTTCAACATATTCATTGTTTTCGCGGTAAAACTGCGGCAGGTATAAATTTTTTCTGCCTTCATAACTCTGTTGATCAAAATCTATGGCGCGCAGGCGGTATTGGTAATCTTCTATATCGGGTGTAATTTCAATGACGAAATTATAACTCC
>CANKNL010000032.1 GCA_947483345.1 Chitinophagaceae bacterium
TTAATTCCCCAGCATCTCCCGGGCGTTCTGTAATGCAGCTGCAGTGGGCTTTTCGCCACTCATCATCTGTGCAATAGTGGTGATTCTTTCCTCATTATTTAACAGCCGGATAGAAGTAACGATCTTATCTTTTTCAATGGCCTTATACACAAAATAATGGGCATTGGCCCTGGCCGCAATTTGTGGTTGATGGGTAATAGAGATGACCTGATGAGAACTGCTAAGTTCTTTCATGATATGGCCAACCTGCTTGGCAGCCTCACCGCTGATACCGGTGTCGATCTCATCAAATATTAAAGTTGGCAACTGCAATTTTTTAGCCACCAGCGATTTTATACAAAGCATCAGTCTGCTCAACTCTCCGCCACTGGCTACTTTACGCAATGGTTCAAACCGATTGCTTTTGTTGGCATCAAATAAAAATTCAATTTTGTCAACACCAAACTCACCAAGGTTATCCAATGGATCTACTGATACCATAAACCGGGCATTGGGCATCCCAACCTCTGCTAATAAATGATTAATATTTCCCTTAAACGGATCAATGGTTTTTATACGATTGTCAGAAATTATTTTTGCGGCTTGATCACATTGCAACCGAAGTGCTGCTGTTTGCTTTTCTTTTAGTTGAATGGCTTCGCTGATGTTAAAAATCTCATTCAGCTTAACTTGTAATTCATCTCTCAAAGCTAATAACTCCCCTGTAGTTGTTACATGGTGTTTCTTTTGTAATTTATAGCCCATTGAAATCCGGTCATTAACCAACTGTATACGCTCCGCACTGTAATGAACATTATTATTGATTTGCTCCAATTCTTCTGCAATATCAGTCAGTTCCAATTGGGTACTTTGTAATCTTTTAGCCAGATCGGCAATACCGGTATGATACTGATCCAGTGCATGTAATTTTTGGTACAACGATTTTAATTGTGACACAATTGGCTCCTCGCTTTCCTGTAATCCGTAACAAATGCCTGCAAGTTCCTGCTTTACATTTTCGGCATTACTCAACAATTTTAATTCTGCATCCAGTTCTTCCAGTTCATTTTCTTTTAGTCCGGCTTCTTCCAATTCATCGAATAAAAATTTGTTATAATCCAGTGCCGCATTGGCGGCCAACTGCTCAGCCTGCAGTTCGGCCAAATCTTTTTTTGTTTTTTTGTATTGCTGAAAAATCTGTTGATATTGAATCACTAATTCGGCATTACCTGCCAGGGCATCCAGCACTTCCTGCTGAAAATAAGAGGAACTCAGTTCCTGGGTATCAAACTGCTGGTGCAGATCAACCAGTAAAGTACTGAGTGCCTTTAGTTGATTGAGGTTAACCGGTGTATCATTGATAAAGGCCCTTGATTTACCATTTGCGCCTATCTCTCGCCTGATCATCAAATCCTCTTCTGTATCGAGGTCGTTTTCCTTTAAAAATTCCCTGATGGCTTTATTATTCCTCGCTTTAAAACTGCCTTCCACCACAGCTTTTTTTTCTTTTTGCTGCAGCACTGTACTGTCTGCCCTGTCGCCCAGTATCAGGCTTAATGCGCCCATTAAAATGCTTTTACCAGCACCAGTCTCTCCGGTAATGATATTCAGTTTATCCGAAAAATCAATGTCCAGTTCATTAATGATGGCGTAGTTCTGTATGTGTAATTTTTGAAGCATAAGATCACTTAACGGTTAGGCAAATTAGCAAATTAAGCAGTAGCATTGATAATTATTTTATATAAAAAGAGCTCACATTTTGTGAGCTCTTTTATATCTTGTATCCGTTATCTGTAGCTTATTTTACCACAACCGAATCATTCAAATCTGCATCAACCAAAATACGACCACAGTTTTCGCAAACCATGATCTTTTTACGCAATTTGATTTCACTTTGTTTTTGAGGAGGAATGGCATGGAAACAACCACCGCAACTGTCTCTTTCCACAGCAACTACTGCCAGCCCGTTACGATAATTTTTACGTATGCGGTCATAACTGGTCAATAATCGTTCATCAGCGTGTTTTCTGGCATTTTCAGCATCTTTATTATAATGCTTTTCTTCTTTCTCTGTTTCGCTGATGATTTTTTCCAGTTCGCCTTTTTTACCAACAAGGTGTCCATCTTTATTGGCTACTGCTTTTTTAGCAATCTCAAGTTGCCTTGCTTTTTCGGCAATTTCTTCGGTTGCATCTTTGATGTGTTTTTCGCAAAGCTTTATTTCTAAAGTCTGCATTTCTATTTCCTTATTGATGGCTTCAAACTCACGGTTATTTTTTACGTTATCACTTTGTTTTTCGTATTTTTTAACCAATGCATCAGCCTCTTTGATGCCTTCTTTCTTTTGGGCAATAAATTCCTGGATACCATTTATCTCTTCTTCCACACGGGTTTGCCTTGCATGTAAGCCTTCAATTTCATCTTCCAGGTCTTTTACCTCCATCGGTAACTCGCCTTTCAAAATTTGAATTTCATCCAGCTTACAATCTACTTTTTGCAAAAGTACCAATGCGCTTAATTTTTCTTCAATTGAGAATTCTTTAACTGCGGTCATCTTATTTTTGAAGTTTGATATTTTGAAATTACAGGAAGTAATGCACCGGATTGGTTATTACGCCTGTTTTTAGGACGGCAAAGGTAGGGAATTTTTGACTCAAAATATCAAATAACAGGTCAATTGTGAACTGTTCACTCTCAAAATGCCCGATATCGGCAATAACCAGCCTGTCATTAGCATCAAAAAACTCGTGGTATTTAATATCGCCTGTTATGAAGAAATCCGCGCTGGTGGCTATAGCAGCCCCTATCAAAAAGCTGCCGGCACCACCGCAGAGGGCTACTTTTTTAACCGGTTTGTTCAGTAAATTTGTATGCCGTATTACTGACAGATTAAATTTTTCTTTCAACAGTGCCAGAAAATCATTTTCGGCAAGCGATTGTGGCAATTCACCAACCAAACCACTGCCCTGCTGGTGGTTTTGGTTATCCAGCGAAATGATATCATAAGCCACTTCTTCATAAGGATGAGCCGCAATCATTGCTTGTATTATAGGTTGTTGGTACCAGACAGGAAAAATCATTTCCATTTTTATCTCCGCTTCTATATGCCGTACACCCTTTTTACCTACATGGGGATTGGCCGCTTCACCAGCTTTATAAGTACCCTCTCCAAGCGTATTAAAACTGCACTCACTATAATTGCTAATATGTCCCGCACCGGCTTCAAAAATGGCTGAACGCACTTGTTCTGCCTGATTAACCGGCACAAAAGTGAAGAGTTTTTTTAGCACATCTTTTTTGGGTTGCAGAATTTTTCGATTTATCAAACCCAGTTTATCGGCAATGGCAGCATTAACACCATGAAGCACATTATCTAAATTGGTATGAATGGCGTAAATGGCAATATCATTTTTAATAGCTGTGATGATCGCTTTTTCTACATCATTTTTACCGGTTATTTTCCTAAGCCCGCTAAAAATGATGGGGTGATGCGCTATAATAAGGTTGCATTTTTTTTCAATGGCTTCCATTACCACGGCTTCCGTTGCATCCAAAGTATTGATGATCCCTGTACAATTCCAATCACTATTGCCGGTAAGTAACCCGGCATTGTCATAACTTTCCTGCAACGATAGCGGCGCCAGGGTTTCTAAAAAAGAAGTAATTTCCAGTATCTTCATTTTGCTAAATTAAAATATGAATTCGAAAGAACTGTATAACCAGTATAAAACAAAGATGCAAAAAATTGCTGACGTTAAATACGCTTCAGCCGTTTTACAATGGGATCAGGAAACTTATCTCCCTCCCAAAGGCAATGCGATCAGGGGCCGACAAATTGCCACGCTCAGTGAAATGGCCCATCAGCAATTTACAGAAGAGGCAACTGGCGATCTGTTGAATGCGCTCATGAGCAAAAATGATTTAACTGATAAGGAACAAAAAAATGTATTGCTTAGCCTGGAAGATTTTAACAAAAGTAAAAAACTGAGCAGCGATTTTGTTCGCCGGATGAGTGAAGCTGTAAATACAGGCTTTCATGCCTGGATACAGGCACGAAAAGACAACTCATTTACCAGTTTTAAACAGCCCCTGGATGCATTGATACAATTAAAAAAACAAGAAGCCGATTTACTGGGCTATCAGCAGCATCCTTACAATGCACTGATGAATGATTATGATAAAGGACTTACTGTAAACATAGTTGATAAAATATTTTCTGATCTGAAACCACAATTATCTGCCCTGCTTAATACCATACAAAACAAACCACAAATAGATAATTCTTTTTTAAAAAAGCATTTTAAAAAAGACAGCCAATGGCAGTTTGGCATGGCTATTTTAAAACAGATGAATTTTGATTTTGAAGCAGGCAGGCAGGATATCAGTGAACATCCTTTCACCATCAACTTTAATAATAACGATGTTAGAATAACGACAAGAATTGATGAAAATGATTTTGGCAATATGACCTGGAGCTGCATACATGAAGCTGGCCATGCCTTATATGAGCAGGGATTACCCGGAGATGAATATGGCTTGCCCCTTGGGGAATATTGCAGTTTAACTATTCATGAAAGCCAGAGCAGACTTTGGGAAAATAATGTGGGCCGTGGCCTTTCTTTTTGGCAACATCATTACCCTTTACTTAATACCGTTTTTCCAGATCAATTTAAAGGCATTGATGTTGAACAGTTTTATAAAGGCATCAATAAAGTTCAGCCTTCTTTAATACGCACCGAAGCCGATGAACTTACCTATCATTTTCATGTGATGATACGCTATGAAATTGAAAAAATGCTGATTGAAGGCAGTCTTAAAACTAAAGATATACCCGACTGCTGGAATAGTTATTACAACGACTATTTAGGCGTACAGGTACCCGATGATAAAAGAGGTTGTTTACAGGATGTACACTGGAGTCATGGTAGTTTTGGGTATTTTGCCACATACAGTTTAGGCAGTTTATATGCTGCGCAATTGTATGCTGCCATAAACAGGCAAAACCCAACTTTAGAAAATGAATTAGCTTTAGGCAACAATACAGCTTTACTACAATGGCTCAGGCAACAAATTCACCAGTATGGTCGTTATCATACTTCTGAGGAGCTGTGCAAAAAAGCCACAGGCGAAACCTTAAACAGTGCTTATTTTATTAATTATGCCGCTAAGAAATATAACGGGATTTATACCCTATAAAATAAATTTAATGATGAGATTATTTTACAAAAAAATGCCTGTTTTTTTGGTCATTATACCACTCTTATTTGTTTTTAACAGCTGCAGTAAAAGTACGGCTGAAGCCATACAAACAACCTATGCACAACAGCAGTTTGAAGATAATATTCTCAACAAAAATTTCAGAGTGTATTTAGCAACAGATAATGGCAGTGACCTAACGTTACAGTATAGTGGCTATACCTTTATGCTGTTTAAATCGACCTATTATAACGGGCCAATGACCGCTGTTAAAAACGCCGTTACTTACAACGGCACCTGGAGCAGTAATGATGATTACAGCAAATTGGTAATTACCTTTCCCTCAGTACCAACTGAATTTATTTTTTTAAACCGGGATTGGAAATTTACTAAAAAATCGCTACCTATTATGGAACTGGCTCCCTGGGGCACTTTAGAGCCCAAGGTATTGCACATGGAAAGATTTTAGTTACCCCTTCAACTTATTTACCAGGTCAATATATTGCTGCATCCCCGCTTCAGATGTCATTCCCTTTAATGAAGACCAGGCATCGTATTTGGCTTTATTTACAAAATCAAAAGGATTGGTTGGTGCTTCCCCACTTACATCGCCTTCGGTTGATTGCTTGTATAAAGAATACAGTTGTAAAAGTATGTCATTGCCAGGCTTTTCTGTTAGCGATTTACTATCCGTTATCGCTTTTTCAAATTGTGCTTTAAGTTCCATCTTTGAGTTTTATACAAAGCTAGGCAAATGCCTAATATATTTTTTCACTAAAATAAAAGGATTTCAGATTCATTTTTAGAGGGATAGCCCCGCAAATGCAAAATGGTAAAATTTTTTAAATGAAAAGGCTGTAAACTACAGAATTCACTGGCTTCTGATTATGGTTATTTCCACCCTTCTGTTACGCCATTGCTGTTTTGAATCAATGGGTCGGCTTGCGCCATAAAATGATGATCTTATTCTGGATGCCGCAATTTGATAACTCAAAAAATAATCACGTGACATTCTGGCCCTGTCGGCCGATACCTGCCTATTACCAGCTGCTGTTCCAAAATTATCAGCATGGCCGGTTATATTGATTTTTAAAGTGTTATCAGCTTTTAAAATCTCAACAATATTTTTTAAAACAGCAAAGGCATCCGGTAATAAAATTGATCTGTCAAAATCAAAATTGATGCGGTAGGTCATAGAATCGGATGACGCACTTAATAATTCTGCCCCTTCAACAACAGGTAACGGGCAGCCCGAATTTTCGATAGTGCCTTTTAAATCTGGGCATTTATCAGTTGTATCTAAAACGCCATCGGCATCTCTGTCGGGCAAAGGGCAACCATGATTTTCTTTGGGCCCTTTTATTGTTATGCATTTATCGATCTCATCATGTAAACCATCGCCATCAGTATCTGGTATGGGGCATCCATGATATCTGTAAACACCTGCCACGTCTTTACATTGATCATCTTTATCGGCCATGCCGTCTCCATCACTATCGGGGCAGCCATAAACCGTTCCTTTTTCGGTAGGGCATTTATCATTTGTATCAGGTACTTGATCACCATCACTGTCTGCATCATTTAACAGCAGCTCCTTATTTGCTAATTCTTTAGCCGGGATCTCTTTTTTAGTTTTTGATTTTTTGACAATTTTACCCGGTTTACCCTGCTGGGCAAACCCAATTGAGTAAACCATATAATCATTATTAATACCAGATGTTAAAGCCATTCGCCATTGGGCCTGAATAAAAATAAAGCCTGTTTCCCTTAACCGAAATTGCAATCCAGTACCAACCGGTGTATAAAGCGCAAATTGATTACCGAAATATCCCGCCCCAATTCCCACGGTTAAAAAGGGATTGAGGGCCTTGTCGTTTTTAAAAGCCCGCAAATGAAGTAAAGCATCCAATTGGGTACTAAAGCCTGCCTGTCCAACACTATCCCCCTTTACAAATAAGGCCGGAAAATTGGAAAAGGTTCCTCCCAGATTTCCTGAAAGATCAATATGAGGAAGCAGCGTTTTCCAATAACTCACAGTAATTCCAAATGAGCTGTTACCTGATTTGAAAATACTTTTTTGTTTAAAGGCATAACTAAATGAAGAATCTTTTACGTGCTTTACAAAGCTGTAATCCGCTAAACTGATATTGTATGAGAACAAACCTAATTTTTGGAAAGCTTTTTGACCTTTACCAACCATAAAAGAAACACATAGAATTAGTATGAATACCGGTTTTTGAGATTTCATAATGAACTTGTCAGGACCACTAAAACGTGTATATGTTGTTTTTGGTATAACCCATTTTTTTATTAATATATTTTCATGAGTAAATAATATATAAAAACACAATTTTTTTCTTCAAAAAAGAGTTTAATCTTATAAGTAAACCTATTTTATCCATAATCCTAAAAACAACGAAATCAAGGAATGCCTGCTAAACCAACTTTAAGGCAATTTTTCCTGCTGCTGATGGCCATAATGGCTGTTAGTTTTAATAGTAAGGGGCAGTTTACAGCCAATTTTTCAGCATCCCCAACATCGGGCTGTTCGCCGCAAATTGTAAACTTCACCGACCTGTCAACGGGTAATCCAACACAATGGAGATGGGATTTAGGCAATGGCACTATTTCATTTTTACAAAATCCTTCGGCCAGTTATTTTACACCTGGCCAATACACCGTAAAATTAGTGATCCGAAATGCTTCCAACAACAGTGATTCAATTACCAAAACACAGTACATAACCATTTTTGCCATACCGGTTGTGAATTTTTCGGCATTACCAACAACAGGTTGTATTCCGCTATCAGTACAGTTCACCGATTTAAGCAGTGTTATTAATTCAACAATTACAGCCTGGTTATGGGATTTTGGTGACGGCCATACAGGTACAACACGAAACCCTGCACACACGTATACTTCGGCAGGCATTTACAATGTTACGTTAAGGGTTACCAGCACGGCTGGTTGTTCTAAAACATTAACCAAAAATAATTTTATCAGAGCCAGTAATGGTGTTACGGCTAATTTTACAAATACAGCCGCAACGGGCTGTAGTTTGCCTATTACCATCAATTTTACAAATACATCAACCGGTTCCGGAACATTTTCTTATGCATGGGATTTTGGTGATGGGGCTACATCTACACTTCAACATCCATCACATACCTATAATACAGCAGGCAGTTTTACTGTTACATTAACTGTAACCAGCAGTACAGGGTGCATGAACACAATTATTAAACCCAATGCAGTTTTAATTAATTTTATTCAGGCTTCTTTTACCGCCCCGGCAAGTACTTGTGTTAATAATGCCATTAGTTTTACCAATACCTCTTCCCCAGCACCTACTGCCGTTTTTTGGGATTTTGGCGATGGCACAAATTCAACAGCCCTTAACCCAACCAAAACTTATACAGCTAACGGCATCTATACCGTAAAATTAATTTCCTATTTAGGTACCTGTGCCGATTCTACAACCGCTGCAATTGCTGTTTTTATTAAACCAACTGCTGCGTTTTCTGCAAACAACAGGACTGCCTGTAAACCGCCACTAACGGTTAACTTTATAAATACAAGCATGGCAGGCACCTTGTATAACTGGGCTTTTGGAGATGGCGCAACATCAACCCTGCAAAATCCATCCCATACCTATACAAATTATGGCACTTTCCACGTAAAATTGGTTGTTTCAAATTTTCAGGGATGCAGTGATTCTTTGATTTTAAACAATTATATCCGGATCATAGAACCGCAGGCCCTTATCAATAATTTACCCCAAAGCAGTTGTGCCCCACTAACCTGGACATTTTCATCAACCGTTAGTTCGCCCGACCCTGTGGTTAGTTATTTATGGGATCTGGGAGATGGAACAACCTCTGTTTTGCCAAATCCAACAAACACGTATAACACGGGTGTTTATGATATCAGGTTAATCATTACCACGCTTGGCGGCTGTTCCGATACTGTATTTTTTCCGGCAGGCATTGTAGCCGATGATAAGCCAACAGCTAATTTTTCAGCCACGCCCAGGGATGCCTGTGCAAAACTAAATATTAACTTTTTTGATTTGTCAACCGGAAATATAACCCGCTGGTTATGGGATTTTGGTGATGGCTCAACGTCAACAGATCAAAACCCGATTCATCATTATCAAGACACAGGTTTATTTACAATCCGGTTAATTGTATGGAACAATAATTGTCCGGATACCATTATCATTAACGACTACATTCACATCAGTCCACCAATAGCCGCTTTTGTAACAAGCTTTGACTGCCTGGCACCCCAAACGATTACTTTTACAGACCAGTCAATAGGCCCTGATGAATGGCATTGGGATTTTGGAGATGGCACAACTTCTACCTTACAAAATAATAACCATACTTATGCCAATACCGGCACCTATACTATACAGTTAGTTGTAATAAATCACATGTCGGGATGTGATGATATAACAACACGTACCATCAGGATTGTAGATGAAATGGCAAATTTCAATGCCACAGATACGATCATTTGCCGGAATACATCTACCGTTTTTAATGCCATTGGTAACACGCCTGGTACAATTGTTAACTATGAATGGCAATTTGGAGATGGCCAAACTGCTACAGGTATAAGTGTAACACATATTTACAGTATGGCCGGTTTATACACAGTTCGGCTAATCATTACAGATATATCAGGCTGTAAAGACACACTCATAAAAGTAAATTACATACGCATTAACGGACCTACTGCAGCATTTAGCATACCTAATGGCGGCAGTTGTTTAAATAACCTGGTGGCTTTTATTGATCAGTCAACTGATGACGGGATAAATCCTATCACAACCTGGATATGGAATTACGGAGATGGTTCTGCTGATACCCTTTCTTCACCACCATTTATGCATTTTTATACAGTACCCGGATCCTATCATGTCACTTTAAAAACAATTGATGTTTTAGGCTGTACAGACAGTTCATTAAGCATACAAACTATAGTCATATCTAATCCCATAGCTGCTTTTAGCCAGTCAGACACGATAGTGTGTCCATTTATAAATATTAATTTTACCAATTCATCAACAGGGCCCAATCTTTCTTATTTATGGCATTTTGGGGATGGCAATACCAGTATAGCTATGAGTCCGGTACATGGTTATGCCAATGAAGGAACCTATTTAGTGCGCTTAAACATAACAGACCTTTATGGTTGCCAGGATTCGTCGAATAAAATGATTCATGTTGCGCCTCCACATGCCAGCTTTACTGTTTCCGATACGGTAAGTACCTGTCCGCCTTTGATAGCAAACTTTACAAATACCTCAGTAAATAGCAATGAAGTATCCTGGGATTTTGGCGATGGCAGTACATCCAATGCGGCTAATCCAGTTCATATTTATAATAACCCCGGAACCTTTATTGCAAAATTATTCGTTACCGGACCCAATAATAATTGTTTTGATACGATTGTGAAACAAATTATTGTTAGAGGGCCTGTTGGAAATTTTAGTTATAATCCTTTAATAGGTTGTAGTCCGCTTGCAGTCAATTTTACAGCAACAACATTTGATCACACTTCATTTATCTGGGACTTTAATGACGGTTCAATCATTAACAGCACTGATTCGCTGATCACTTATACCTACACGATACCGGGTGTATATCTACCCAAAATGATCATGGTTGATACCGGTGGATGTCAGGTGCCGATTGAAGGTGTAGATACCATAAATGTGTATGGTGTAAAAGCCAATTTTGGATACGATGACCAACCCCGATGTGATATGGGTATGATACAGTTTTCAGACTCTTCAATAATAAATGATAATGTTGTTTTTTATAATTGGGATTTTGGGGATGGTGGTAGTTCTGTATTAATAAATCCTTCACATTTTTATGCTGCCACCGGGCAATATAATCCGCAACTAATTGTTTTAACCGGCAGAGGATGTACTGATACGGCAACATTAATACTACCTGTAAGAATAGTTGCATCACCACAGGCCGATTTTACAAATGCCATAAGTGGATGCACACCGGTATCTGCCAGTTTTAATGCTGTATTAAATGTGCCGGACAGTTCTGTAATCAGTTGGAACTGGATACTTGGAAATGGCAATACATCAAACCAGCAAGCCCCTCCTCCTCAAACATATACAATACCACAGGTATATCAAATACAATTAATAGCAACTAACAGCACAGGCTGTAAAGACACTGTGAATAAGAGCTTTGAGGTGTATGCCATACCGGTTATAGATGCCGGCATGGATGTGCAGATATGCAGAGGAACTCCTGCACAACTTACTGGAACAGGGGGTGCTACCTATATTTGGAGCCCGGCGGCCGGGTTAAGTTGTAATTATTGCGCCAACCCTTTAGCATCACCCAATTTTACACAAAAATACCTGGTAACGGGATCATCAATACATGGCTGCAGCAGCATGGATTCGCTTGACATCACAGTCATTCAGCCCTTTTTAATGGATAACAAGAAAGACGATACACTGTGTATTGGCAGTACAGTCAGATTATTTGCATCAGGAGCTAACAGTTACCAATGGACGCCATCAGCAGGTTTAAGCAATACAACATCTGCCCTGCCAATAGCCAGTCCAAAAACCACAACCACTTACAGGGTGGTTGGCAGTGATGCCTATGGTTGTTTTAAAGATACCGGTTATACCACCATCAGGGTATATCCCATTCCGGAGGTTGATGCCGGAAAAGATATAACGATGAAAAGCGGTGCACAGGCATTGACTATTACGCCAACCATTTCACCTGATGTTACCAATACCTATTGGTTAACAGCGCCGGGTATCTTATACAGTAATCCGCCTTCGGTAACTGTACAGCCAAAAATAACAACTGAATATACGGTTGAAGTAAGAAATCCGGGGGGTTGTAAATCAACAGACAGGCTAACGGTATTTGTACTTTGCGATGGTGCCAATATTTTTATTCCGAATACGTTTTCGCCAGATGGCAGTGGCACAAATGACATTTTTTATCCAAGAGGATCAGGCCTTTTCAAAATAAAATTATTACGCATTTTTAACCGCTGGGGCGAAGTGGTTTTTGAAAAAGTAAATTTTTCTCCAAATGACCCAACAGCAGGCTGGGATGGCACGGTAAAAGGTAAAAAAGTAAACAGCGATGTATATGTTTACACAGCAGAACTGCTATGCGAAAACAATACATCCCTAATCGTAAATGGCAATATTGCATTACTCAGATAAAATAGAATTCAGGTACAATCACATGAATAGCTGAACAGGGGCTTAAAAAAGAACAAGATGAAATTTTTTTTACATCATAAAATTTATTCCACTGTAATACTGTTACTGGTATGCGCCGTTTCTGCAAAAGCGCAGGATATCCATTTCTCGCAATTCTTTCAAACACCTTTGCTTCGAAACCCTTCATTAGCCGGCATTTTTAAAGGCGATATAAGGGCTCAAATGGTTTATCGCAGTCAGTGGAATAATGTAACAGATGCTTACCGTACCGGATCATTTAACATTGAATATAAAAAACCCATTGGCAGAGGTTATGATTTTATAACCATTGGCGGACAGGTATTATACGATAAAGCCGGAACCATTGCACTTACATCAACACATATTTTACCGGTACTCAATTATCAGAAATCACTAAGCACAGAAAGAAATATGTATTTATCACTGGGTTTTATGGGAGGACTTGTACAAAGAAGAATTGATGAAAGTAAAATAACAACTAACAGCCAGTATAATGGACATGCTTTTGACCCTACCATAAATAATGGCGAAAATTTTTCGAAAACTGCTTATTCCTATTTAGATGCCAGTGTAGGCATGAGTTTTAATACACAGCTTGGTGCCAATGAAAATAATAATATTTATGCCGGGCTGGCCTATCATCACTTTAATAAATCGAATAAAACATCCTTTTACGGTAATATTGATTTAGAAATGATCCCCAAATGGGTTGGCTCTTTGGGTATCAGAATGAATGTGAGTGTAGAATCGTATTGCACATTATATGGCGACTTCAGCAAACAGGGTAATTACCAGGAAACGATCGCAGGCCTTATTTACAGCTACCGACTGGGCGATCCAGAAGACCCAAGGTATGTTTTACATGTTGGCAGTATGCTTCGTTTAAAAGATGCTTTGATACCGGTTGTGAAAATTGATATTAGTAAAATAGCCGTTTCAGTAAGTTATGATGCCAATATCTCACAATTAAGAAATGCCAGTTATGGCCGTGGTGGATTTGAATTTTCTTTAAGTTATCAGAATTTTAATAAAAAAGATAACAGCAGCAGCAATGCGGTAAGGTGCCCGTCGTTTTAATTACCTATTCTCCCGCAAATGAAACTGATATGGTTTTGCATAAGAAATAAGGATTTAGAAATTAGAAAGTGTATGCTCCGTTCCTTATTCCTTATTCCTTATTCCTTATTTCTTATTTCTCAGTCCTTGTACGATATTACTGGTTTCTTGTTATTCCGTTTCTCGTTTCTCGTTATTCCGTTTCTCGTTTCTGGTTCCCGCCTCCAAACTCCTAACTCCTAACTCCTAACTCATAACTCATCCTCCTATACTTCTTCACCCCATAACCTACCCCTGCAGCCAATAATAAACTAAGTCCCCCGTCGATGGGCACATCGTTGGGCGAGTTAGGTCCGTTGGGATCGGGCGTGGGATCCGAGGTAGTATTGGGATCCGTGGTATTGGAATCCTGGGCAAATGTTGCCCCTGCCGGCCCTGTCATCAACAGGAACAATACCAGGGTTATCATCATATAGTTTTTCATCATTGGTCTTTTACAGTTATCGATATCAGTTCTTGATCAGGGTTGTTGTTATACTTGTTCCGGTTTCGTTCATCAGCACTACCCGGTAAATCCCGTTAGACAAGGCATTGCCCGCAGCGATGCTTTTTGTCACCGAGCCGCCGCCATGGTCAAAGCCGGTCATCAGCACCTGCTGCCCAAGGTTGTTGTATAACAGCAGGGTATAGTGGCTTTTGTCCACATCGCTCAGTTGCAGGTTGATGGTATTGCCGGTGATGGGATTTGGTACTACTGTGAGGGAAGGCGTTGACCTGCCCGTATTCACTTTCACCACATTGGTATATTTTACCTGGCCTGCCTTATCCACTGCCCTGATGCGGTAGAAATTGATGCCCGCCTGTGGCCGGCCATCCAGCCAGTTGTAGTTCACCGCCACCGCACTGTTACCTATAGCGGCAGTGGTATTGATCTTTATAAAATCGCTACCGGTAAAGGAACGTTCCAGTTCGTACCGGTCCATGGCCGTTTCTTTTTGGGCGCTCCAGTTCACCAGTACACCATTGGTTTTGGCCTGAGCGCTGATGCTGAGGCCATCGATGGCCAGCGGGACCAGGGGACTAAAGACCACCATGAAGCGGTTGGTATCGGCCGAAGCGGCATTTGCCGTTACGGTGAAGGGCACCACTACCGAATCGGTCACGCTCAACAAAGTGCGTGTGTTCAGGAACCTGTCCACCAGCTCGGCCTTCAGGGCGGTATTGCTGAACATCGATGGGGTGAACACCCATTCGTAGTTTGTTTGTCGCAGGCCGTTCATCAGCAGCGGAATGGTATCCCTGCTCACGATCACCGGGCGTGCCTCAATGGCCAGGTGGTGGGCCGATCTGCTGATGGCGATATTCTCGTTCCAGTTATTCATCTCATCGGCATCGTCAGCATCAACGGCTGCACTGTAGTTGTTGTGGTATTTTACCAGCAGTCCGTCGGCACTATGGCGTATAGCATTGGCCTCGGTGAGGTACAGTTCGGTGCTGAAGGACTCGAAGGACGTGGTGGGCCTGTATATCACATTGGTACTAAAGCCCACGGCTTTCATCGCTTCGGTGATTAGTACCTCAGAACCGGCACCTATTGAATGTACAAAGAAGGCCTCTCCCGGCTGGATATAACGACCGACCGCTTCCGTATAAGGAAAACCTGATTGGTCAACAGTTACAAATCCGCCTTCGGTACCATTATTGGAATCCCACCGGGTATAACTGGAAGTGATGATCGTTGAATTGCCGCTATATATGGCCTGCCAATCAAGCGGTGCCGGGTAAGGATTGGTGATCATGCTCACGTGCCCACTGGTTCCTGAGATAGGTAATATTTTATTTCCGGTCTGCACGGTACCCGTAGCCCTCAACGTGGTAGAGCTTGTAGGCATTCCGCCTGCAGGATTATAAGGTATCTGCATACTGGTATTCCTGTCTCCACGGATATACAGGAAGTAACCAGTAAGGGCATTTAGTGTATTCGTGTTTGTATTATCAACTGCCGGATAGCCTGTTGAACCAGCAATATCGCTCCCGTTGGTGAAGGTATACAGCGAAGCCTGGTTATTCTGAGTCACATCAAAGCCGCTGCCACTGCCGCCAACGCCGGTGATCTGCACCCCAAAATTCTGATATGGTGAAGCCGGGACCAGGTTAGTTCCTGCAATTGTATTGGTAAGCCCTTCCTGCCAGTTGGCATTAATGCTGGTGCCGGTGGTTACTGTAGACGCTAGTGCACGATAGGCACGGCCGCCATTGCCGGTACCTGTGCCATTGACAGTTGCCCGCAGTTTAATGAAGCGTTCCACAGTTACGTTAGTGCCGCCTGTAAGATTGCTGCCACCCGCATTCAGCTTATCAATGCTGGCGGTATTGGTTGTATTCGATTTCAAGGTCAGGTTCAATCCGCCCAACGCAAGGGTACCATCATTTAATTGAATATTACCGTACACATCCAGTGCCGTGCCTAAGGTAGCAGTGGCTGCACTGGTACTGAGGGTAAGGTTATTTAATGAACGTGCACCCGAAGTAAAGTTTAAAGCTTGATTTAAACCTGTACCGCCAATAGTTAAGTTTGAGGTTGAAGAACCGGTTAATGTACCGGATGTATTTACCAAACTTCCATTAAGCGTCAATGTATTGGAACCGATGGCTAAATTACCGCTGGTGAAAGTCAGGGTTCCCCCTACCGTTGTATTCCTGCCCAGCGTGACCGTATTGCTGCCATTGATGGTAAGATCATTGAATACAGTGGCCGAACCACCGGCAATCGTTTGTGGGTTACCGGTATTGGCAAATATTACGTTACCCGTACCCGCAATGAAGGTACCATCGTTTTCCCAGGTGCTTCCACTGCTAGTTGCAGATTGTGTAAGGGTGAGGGTACTGCTACCTCCGTTTAATACAGCTCCAGCAGCAATTGTGATCGAATTAATAGTGGTGGTCGGCAGCGTAGCCTCATATGTATATGCTGATGATGTTGGTATTACTACATTACTGCTCGCTATGGGCACTGTATTTCCCACCCAATTTTCCTGGGTTTCCCATCCGGTAGCATCAACACCAAGCCATGTAAA